>DATLVJ010000124.1:0-8643 GCA_035577585.1 Candidatus Limnocylindrales bacterium | reverse complement strand
AACGAAGTAGCCGCGCGCAAGATTGCGTCCCAGATATCATTCGAGGCAACCACGGCGAGCCGGATGGTTTTGCCGCGTTTTTCAGCCATCGAAAGGGCCTGGGAGAAGAGGTGTTGTTCGATGCTGCCGAAAAGCTGGTAGGCTTCCAACTCGTTTTCGCCCGACGCGGAACGCCTCAGCAGCCGCACGTGAAGGACAATGACGTCGCGCCGACCGGGTTTGATGCGATCCAAAACATTTGCGAGGTGATAAAGATTGTAGTGGTTGCTGACGGGAACCAGGATATTGCCGGGCTTCGCTCCAACGGCTTCAGGTGTAAGTTCGCCCTCCATCTCGAGATTGAACTGGTCCATCTCGACATGAGCGCCGGCTCTGCGGGCACGCCGTTCGGAAACGGTGAAAACGATGTAGAGCAAAATGGAAAAAACTCCGCCGGCCATGGTGGCGACGGGTTTGGTGAACAAGTTGATGACGGCGATGAGGAACAGCGTGAGAGTAATCAGAATCAAGCCGACGGGAACCTGGACGCCGCGGACATAAAAGTTGAGAGGCACCTGGAAATCGCGATGACCCGGCTTGGTGTAGCGGAGAACCAGAACGGCCAGGCCGTTCATCGCAAAGCTCCAGATAACGCCGAATGCGTAAAGGTTTGCGAGAAACGTAACATCGCCGCGACTGATGATGATGGTGATGACCTGGAGAGCAACGACAATGTTGATGATGCGGTAGCTGGTGCCGTATTTGCGGTGCGGCTGGCGAAACCAGGAGCTGAGCACACCGTCTTCGGAAACGCGGTTTAGAACACCGTTGGAGCCCACAATCGCGGTGTTGACGGCGCCGGCAAGAATGAGTGTGCCAACCACAACCACAAATCCATGGAAGATGAGGCGGATATAAATAGGTCCAGCGAGGCTCATGGCGAGCCCGCCGATCAGATTTTCCAGGTAACCCTGGCGGACCGAGTCTGGAATGATCATGACCGCGAAAAAGGAGACCAGCGAGGTGAAGACGAGGCTGTAAATGAAAATCACCAGCCCGGCTTTTTTCAGGTTGGGAAGTTTGGGATGCTCGATTTCGCGGTAGACCTGGGCGAGGGACTCTTCGCCGCTCATGGCCAGAACCGAATGGCCGAGCGCGATGAAGATGGCGATGATGCCGAACATGTGCGGGAGGCTGCTGTGCGCGAGCCAGCCCAGGGCGCTCTCGCTGAGGCGCAGGTTGCGCGGATGCGGAAAGGGCGGGAGGGCTGAATGACGAATGAAAGCGGTGTAAGTGCACCAGCCGATCAGGATGATCACCATGACCGTCACAAGCTTCATGATGTGGAGGGCTTTTTCGCTGGACTCCGGGATGCCCTTGGTGTTTTCCCACCAGAAATAGAGGGTCACGACAATGGCGAAGCTGGCGCTTACAAAATCAATCGTAAAATTGGAAAGCGGCCCGCTGACGTGAAAATATTGCAGGAGATCGTTGATCAGCCCGGCGAGATACTGGCCTGCCGCCACGCCGCTGATAGGGCCGGTCAGGATGTAATCGAACATCAGTGCCGAAACGCTGAATTTCGCGAGCGTTCCGCCGAGGGATTGCTTCACCGCCCGGTAAACACCGCCCCGGACGAACATGCTGCAACTTTCCACGTACACCGCTCTGACGGCGTAGGAAAACAACATGATGGCGAGGATGAACCAGGGGGCGGCCTTGCCGATGTAGCCCTCGGCCTCGCCGCCGGCATAATACGCCGAGGAAGCGAGGTCGTTGAGGACGATGGCGGCAGCGCGCCAGAAAGATATGAAGCTTAACAGCGCCGTGGTCGCAACCAAGACACGCGGAATACCGCTGCTCTGGCCGCCCTTGGCAGCCGGGCTTTGGGGAGTGCTGCTCATTTACGGGTAGTTAGACCTGCAGATATCAATGCTCCCATTTTTCAGGAGACAAGTCCAGCAACCGGCGCGTACTTAAACGGTTTTTTGCTGAGATTTTTCCGGAGATTCGCGAAAGGCGCGGCCACATTCTTCGCACGGGCAGAGGGTGCGGAGGTATTCGTAGCTGAAGATTCCCGTTGAGTGGCCGTCCGTGAAGCTGATCTGCACAGCATAGTTGCCGACTTGCGTAGCTCCCTGCGCGCGGGGTTTCGGTTTGTACATCGGCAGGAGCGGTGAGGAAGGCAAGTTCATGGTGGTGAGCACGTCTTTCTTGCCGCGCTCGTCGTTGCAAGTTGCACAGGGGCACTGATCGCGCAAATAAGCAAAGTCAAAATGGCTGGAATGGCCGTCGGCCCAGGTGATGTCGACACCGGCGCCGGTCTTGACGTGAATTTTTACCGCGGTTGGCTTTTTGCGTTGGTCGATTGGTATCGGCATCTGCAGAAATCGTTCCTTTCACAATCCATTTTCGTTGCGCTTCGGTGGCGCGCTTTCAAAAGGCGCCCGCCTCAGAAGGCGGCCGCTACAGGTGCATCGAGTTCAAACATTTTTCTTCTTGGGGTCGCAGCACTCGCCTGGGGGAATCGGATTGCCATGGGGGCAGGTGGTCGGGTGTCCGAGGAACGAGCAGATTTTCTGGTCCAGCTCCGGACTGATGATGTGTTCGAACTTGCAGGCCTCGCTGTGAACTTCCTGATCTTCGATGCGAAAGGTGTCTTTGAAGAGGCGCTCGGCCAGCCGGTGGCGGCGCACTACATCCCGCGCGCGCCGTGTCCCCGTTTGCGTCAGGTGAACGTCGCCGTTCTGCATTTCGATCAAGTGCAGATCGGACATGCGGGTGAGCAAGCGGGAAACCGGCTCGGCGGCGATCACCGGGAGCTGGCCCGCGGGGCCTTCGGAGCGAAGCAGTTCCCTCTGCGCGGGTTTGCCGTCTTCGCCGCAAATCCAGATCTGTTCGAGGAGATGATCGAAACGAATTTCGTCGTCGCTGGAAACCGAGGTGCAGCAATCGGCGGAATTGGCGAGCGCGCAGGCCATGGGGTGATTCGGCCCGTGCAGCGCGGTGTCAAAGGAAAGATGGCCGTGGGCAAGTTCGATGCGGCGGTCGGCCTGCAGGGCAATGTCTGGATCGTGCGTGACCATCAGGATGGTGTGCCCCGCCTTGTGCAGCTCGCGAAATAGTCCGAGCACGATTTCTTCGTTCGGCTCGTCGAGGTTGCCGGTTGGCTCGTCGGCCAGAATTAATTTCGGCTGATTGATCAAGGCACGGGCAATCGCCACGCGCTGCTGCTCGCCGCCGGAGAGTTGTGAAGGCAGGTGCGTCAGTCGGTGCCCCAGGCCGACGCGTTTGAGCGCTTCGGCGGCCTGCGATTCGTCAGAGACGCTGTGAAAATACTGGGCGAGCATCACGTTTTCGAGGGCGCTGAGATACGGCACGAGGTGGAACTGCTGGAATACGAAGCCAATTTTCTCGGCGCGGTAGCGGACCAGGTCGTTTTCGGAAAGCTTCGCCAGGTCCACCGCATCCACGATGACGTGGCCCGAGGTCAGGGTGTCAAGTCCGCCCAGAATATTGATCAGCGTGGTCTTGCCGGAGCCGGACGGCCCCATGAGGGCTACCCATTCACCGGCCTGGATGTGGAAGGAGACACCGCTGAGCGCGCGCAGCGTGCCGTATTCCTTCACCAGCGATTCGATGCGCACTTGCGCGTTCAAGCCTCACCTCGAAAAACGTTTGCAGGCCTTATGCTCGCCAGCCGGCGCAGGGGGAATGCGCTGGCGATGGAAACCAGGATGGTGATGCCTACGGAAACAGGATACACAATCCAGCGCGGCTGCGCAGCCACGCCAAATACCGTTTTACCCAGCCAGATGGAGCCCAAAATGCCAAACGCCGAACCGATCACTCCGCCGACAATCCCCATTAGGATGGCCTCCGCGAGAAACAGGCGCGTTACGCGACGAACGGAGCCGCCGATGGCCTTCATGAGACCGACATCATTCTTGCGTTCGATGGCCACGTTGCTCATGCCCGCCATCACACAGAGCGAAGTAAGAAGGAGGACGATGACGACTGTGGTGGAAAGAAGGCCGCTGATCCGGTTGTAGAGTCTGCCCTCGGCTTCGGCGAGTTGCTTGATGCCGTGAACGTCCGCGCCGGGGAGCCGGCCGGAAAGTGCGGAGATGAAATGCTGGATGGAATCGGGAGTTCCTGTGACGCTGAGCTGCACGAGGCTGATGCGTCCGGGCAAATCGGCGAGCGTTTGCGCCGTGGAAAGATTGGTGAAAATCTGAGTGTCTTCCGCGCCGCCGGTGGCGACTACCCCGAAAACCTTGCACGATGCTTCCCTGCCCTGATTGCGGAGGTGGAGCGAATCGCCCGGGTGGACGTTGAACTGCCGCGCCGCCTTGGCGCCGAGTTCACACGCGGCTGGATCTTTCTCGAGGCCGGCCGAATATTCGGTACGGCGGCCGGGGCGGATTTGCGTCAAGCCGTGCCCCTCGGTGCCAGCGATCACGGCAGCCTGGTGATGGATTTCGCCGGACTTGGCCACAGAGCCAATCAGGTAAAGAAACGCAACCGCGGGGACGGGCTTTCCGGCATTTTCGGCTGGTAAATCGGCAAGCAAACGCTGATCCAATGTGCCACCACCGGAGTTTGCGTTGGCGTCGCGCGGAGTGACGATGACGTTTGCGCCCAAGGCACGAAAATCCGTCGTGAGCCGGCGGTTGGCGTCAATCTGGAGATTCAGCAAGGCCGAGGTAATCGCAGCGCCAGCGCCCAGCGCCAGCAGGATCACAAACAGGCGACCGTAATTGGCGGTGAGCAGCCTCCGAACAATACGCCAGAACATCGGGGAATCGCTCATCACTCGCCTCTCAGGATCGGTGCGGGGTCATACTGGGAAGCGCGTCGAAGCGGGTAGGCGCTGCCGAGCAACGTGATGAGTGAAGCGAGGACCAGGACGACGAAGAACAAAAAGAGTTTCGGTTCCGGAGTGAATCCAAATATCTTTTGTCCCAGCAAACGGGCAAGCAGAATACCCACGGCGTAGCCGATCCCGCCGCCGACAAAGGCCACGAGCAGTTGTTCCGCGGCTAGCAGCACGCCGACCAGACCCGAGCCCGCGCCGAGGGCTTTCATCAGGCCGATTTCCGTGCGCCGCTCGATGACGGAAGCCGCCGCGGAAGCTCCCACCGCCAGCGCCGCCGCAAGGAGCGCCGCAATCGTCACGAGCCAGAGTAGCGTGCGAACACGGGTCAGGATTGTGCCTTCGCCCTCGGCCACGCGGCGAATCACGCGCACGTCGGTGCCTTTCAGCTCCTCCCCGATTTGCAGCGCAATCGACGAAATATAGGGGGAGCAGTACCAACGGTCGAACTCCGCCGGCGTCATGGTCTTTGGATCCCGGCGCCCAAATGCATCTTCGGGTTTGGTGAGCGCGCTGACATACAATCTGCGGTAAATCCCCGGTGTTTCCGTCAAAGCTTGCGCAACCGCCAAAGGAGCAACTACAGCATTGTCTTCCACCCCGCCCGTGGAAACGAGGCCGACAACTTTCAATGCCTTCCATCCACCGCGATCTTTCGCGTGGACATTCAGCACGTCGCCGGGCTTGACTCCAAATTTCTCAGCGAACGCCGTTCCCGCCAGACACTCGTCCGCGCCCTCTTTAAACCAGCGCCCTTCCACATGCCACCAGGGATTTGTCTTCTCAATTCCCGTTTGAAATGTGGTGCCATCTGGAATCGGGACCGAATGATCCGACCAGGTGCCAATGAGAGTGGTGCGGTCGACGACGCCAGGACTTGACCAGTTTTTTGACGCCGGCGACCAAGCCTCCACAGGTGCTTCCAGGATCGGGGCAAACCCGATGACATTGAAGCGCCAGAAAATTGTTTTTAGTTTGCCGAGGTCGGCTTCGGGGAGATAGGCGCCGGCGTTGGCGGGGCGGTAATCGACGCCACCAATTTCAAGCGGGAGAGAGTCCGCTTCGGGCGTCACGAGAAGATTTGCGCCGAGGCTGCGAAATTCCTGGGCGAGGCGGTCGCCGACATCAAGGGAAACGCTCAGCGCGGCAGTGGCCACAGCCATCCCGAGGGCAAGCGCAGCGAGGGTGAGCAATTTGCGTTTTGGCCGGCGAGTGAAGGAGTCGGCAACGAGTCGGATGAACATTAATCGGGATTGGTGATGGCGCCAAATCTCCTATCGCGGAATGTCTTCCGCAGCTTTGGTCACCGACGAAACATCGATGACCACATCGTCGCCCTGTACGTGCGACGTGAAACCGATGGGATTGCATCCGCCCTTGCCGCCGATCGAGGGGATGTAGATGGCCGAGGCGCAGTGGCGGCAGATTACGTTCTGCCCATCCTGGCGGTAGCCTTCGGCGCCGCAGATCAGGCAGGCATCGAGGGCCGTGCCATAACCGTTGGGCTTTTTGATGATCATGAACCGGATGGTGGAGCCGTTGGCGTTGATCGTGAAGAGATGCAAATTGCCGTCCTGGACTTCGGCCACAGGAACCTTGACCAGGCCGTTCACAGCCTGCACAGCGCGGGCTTGCGGTGGGGCAGAATTCACTTTTGCGTAAATGAAATCGGCAGTCAGAGCGAGGATTACCGCCAGGCTCATGCTGGCGGCGGCGATCATCCAGCGACGCTGCCGGCGAGTTTGCGATTCGATCAGGCGGCGTTCCGCGTCATTCGCCACGGCCGTGGTTGCTTTGCTGTGCGAAGCCGCCTGCCACTCGCGGAAAATCATCAGAGCGGCCGCGCCGAAGACAAAGATGAAGAAGAAGAGTTCATTGGCGACGATCGGGCCGAGCACGGCCATTTCTGTTTTGCTGGAGGGCAACCAGCGGGCTTCGCTGAGTTCATGCAGACCGGTGACGCCCAGCTGCACCGCGACGAGCATCAGGATCCAGCTGGTCACGGCAAAGAATCTATGGAGCGGAACTCTTAGCGTGCCCTTGAAAAAGAAGAGGCCCACAGCAACGGCGGCGCCGATGCCGGCAATAGTGCCGATCCAGGTTTGCAAGCCTTCGGTGGACAGCTCGACGGCGCGAAGTATCAGCGCCAGTTCGGCTCCCTCTCTTAGCACCATAAGGAAAACGAAAAGTCCCAAGCCCCAGCCCGCTGCCGAGCCCGCTTTCGCAGCGTAGGATTCCACTTTTTCTTCTATCTCTTTTTTCAGATGGCGGGCGATGCGGTTCATCCAGACAATCATGGTTACTACGAAGAATGCAGCGACCAGGAGGAGCAGCCCTTCAAAACCGTCTTCGCTGATGTTGAATCGCTCGAGAGCAATGGCCACGGCCAAGCTAAGGGCGACAGCGGCAGCGACGCCGCCCCAGACAAAGCGGACCAAATGAGTCCGCTTGGTTCGCGAGAGATAAACAAGGATAATGCCGACGATGAGGGAAGCTTCGACACCCTCACGGAGGGCAATCAGGAAGGCAGAAAGCACTGCGACTCCAGTTGAAAATGATTTGCAACAACGATTCCAGTCTAACCCCTCGCTCTTCACGGCGTCAAGTGCAGACGCCCCCTCTCAGGTCACGATAGAATAGAGGCTTGCGTCTAATCACTCGAATGAGAAGAACGCCCCACAGCACCGTTTTCGCCCTGATCCTTTCGTGGGCGCTCGCCTTTCCGGCCCTGCCAGGGCAGCAGCCGCAATCGCCGAACGCGAAGCGTGATGCGGAGCGCTCCTTTGTGAAACCCGATCCAAAGCGGGCGAAGAAACTTGTGGAGCAGGCGGCCAAAGATGAAGCGGCGGGGGACTACATCCGAGCCCTGGCCGATTATGAGGAAGCGGCTCGGAATGCTCCGTTTGACGTGACCATCGTTGGGAAAGGAACGGCGCTGCGGTCGCGGCTGTTGCGCGAGCATTTGGACGGCGCCGAGCGCCTGGCTGTGGAAGGCAATATTGATGGGGCCACGCAGCAGTTGGCCGCCGCATTGGAGATCGATCCGGGGAATCCCGCGATACTCGAGCGGCTGCAGCAGATCGGCGCCATGAAGGAATCTCCGAGGGGCGAACGGCGAGCTGAACCCGCGGAAGGCCTGCCGCAGATCGTTCCGGACAAGAGCAACAAGAGCTTTAATCTGCAGACAGACGTGAAATCCGCATACGAGCAGGTGGCGCAGACATTCGGATTGAAGGCGTCCTTCGATCCGGATTTACAGGCGCGCAGCACGCGGTTGCACCTGCAGAACGTAGATTTTTACACGGCGATGAAGGTGCTTGGCATGGAGACGGGGACCTTTTGGACTGCGGTGGACTCGCGGCAATTTTTCGTTGCGGCCGACACAGGGGAGAAACGCCGGGAGTTCGATCCTGAGATTGAACAGACCATTCCCCTGACCTCGACGGTAACTCCCACGGAAATCAGCGAGGTGGTGCGAGCGATTCGGGAGCTGACCGGGATCGCGCGGGTCAGCCAATCCAACTCCGCGCACACTATTACCGTGCGTGGAACCGTGCAACGCGTGCACCTGGCGGAGGAAATAATTCGGAATCTGGAGCACGGCCCCGGAGAGGTGCTGCTGGAGATCGATTTGCTGGAAGTGGACCGCAGCAATGCGCGAAATCTTGGTATCACGTGGCCGGCAAGCCAGCGGCTCGTGCCGGTCTCACCCAGTCTGGCGAGCTCGCTGCGATCCGCGCCGGATTTGACTTCGTTGCTGACGATTCTGGCGCAGGTTTTCGGCGGCC
>DATLVJ010000123.1:0-5461 GCA_035577585.1 Candidatus Limnocylindrales bacterium | reverse complement strand
CGACCGCCGAGATGTTTGAAGAAATGCGCGTGGAAGAGGCCGGGCACCGCGACCGTCTACTGGCCCTGTTCCGGCAGCGGTTTGGCGATCACATCCCTCCCATCCGCCGCGAAGATGTGCGCGGATTTTTGAGTCGCCGGCCAGTGTGGATGATGCGGCCGCTGGGCGTGAAGGTGGCGCGGCGGCAAGCAGAAATCATGGAGATGGAAGCGAGCCGGTTCTATTCGCGGGCGGCGAGCATGGCGATGGATGCTCCCACCCGCGAGTTGCTGAACATGCTGGCGGATGAAGAGCGCAAGCACACGCGCGCCGCCGGCGAATACGAAGAAAAACACCTCACCGAAAAAGCCAAGTCCGACGAGTCGGAATCGCACAAGCGGTTGTTCATGCTGCAGTTCGTACAGCCCGGTCTGGCTGGATTGATGGACGGCTCCGTTTCCACGCTTGCGCCCCTGTTTGCGGCGGCTTTTGCCACGCATAAAAGCTGGGAAGCGTTCCTCGTTGGCATGGCGGCCAGCTTGGGCGCCGGCATTTCGATGGGTTTCGCCGAATCGCTTTCCGACGATGGTTCGCTGACGGGTCGCGGCTCGCCATGGATTCGCGGGACGGTTACGGGTGCGATGACCACCGCGGGCGGGTTGGGGCACACGCTGCCGTTCCTGATCTCTGACTTCCACCTGGCCATCGGCGTCGCGATTGCCGTAGTGATCGTCGAACTTGGCGTGATCAGCTTCATTCGCCACCGCTATATGGACACGCCGTTCCTCCAGGCGGCGTTTCAAGTCATCGTGGGCGGCCTGCTGGTGTTCATCACCGGCTGGCTCATCGGAAGTTCGTGATTCTGAAGCAATCTCAAGCGGCCTGCGCACCGATTACCCATGACCTGCCTCCTTCGTGACCGAAGAAAACTAGCCTCGTTCGCATCCATTCTTCTGCTTGCTGTAATCCCCGTTGGCGCAGCGTCCCGCCTTGCTGCCCAAGCCACAAACAAGGTCACTCGCATCGTGGTCGAAAAAAGCAAGCGAACGGTCACGCTGATGGACGGGGAGAAAATTGTGAAGACTTATAAAGCCGCTTTGGGCGGGCAACCCGTTGGCGCGAAGGATCGCCAGGGCGACCATAAAACTCCCGAAGGGATCTATTCCGTGGACGCAAAAAATCCGACCAGCCAGTTCCACAAGGCCCTGCACATTTCCTATCCCAATCAGGCCGACCGCGCGCATGCGCGAAAATTGGGAGTGAGTCCCGGCGGCGATGTGGAAATTCACGGACTGGGTGCGAAGTGGGGATGGATTGGGGCAAAGCACCGCCAAACGGACTGGACCGACGGCTGCATCGCCGTGACCAACGAGGAGATCGACGAAATCTATCCGCTCGTCAGAGTCGGCACGACCGTTGAAATCAGGCCTTAAGCCAAGACCTGGACTCGCCGCCGGAGCATAGAAATTGTGCTATTTAGTGCTATAATTCTGGCCGTTAAGAGCACCCAGCTCTCATTAGTCCCCGCCAACCCAGCTAGGGATTGGAATTGCGCCGGCACCCTTGTCCCCTTCCGGCGAGTGAACTAGCGAATAAATATTTTCCAAGAGGAGAAGTGCGATGAAATCTGACCGGATGGCTCGTTATTCACGGGCTGGGGCGCTTTTGCTGGCCGCGACGGCAATTTTCGGGATTGCGGGAATCATCGTAAGTTGCAGCGGCGGTTCTTCCAACATGGTCTCCGGCATGGGGACGGTGAACGTCAGCATGAGCGACCCGCCAAGCTGCATGCCCCCCAACGGGCAATTCACGCATGTTTACGTCACGGTGCGGTCGGTGCAGGCGCATATCAGCGCCACGGCGGATGACAACAGTTCCGGTTGGCAAGAACTTGCCCCGCAACTGGCCAGCGCGCCCATGCAGATCGATCTTTTCTCGAAGCCGCAGACCACCTGCATTCTGGCGCAGCTTGGCTCCGCCAGCATTCCGGCGGGCAGCTACCAGCAAATACGTTTGCTGTTGGTTTCAAATACTCCGGCCGCAGGCGACGCCGTGCCGTCCACCAATGCTTGCGCTGGCAATGGCTTCAACTGCGTGGTGCTCGAAGACACTACGATTCACGAACTTCTGCTGAGCAGCCAGGCCAACACGGGTCTGAAGATTCCGCCCGGACAAATTGTCGGCGGCCCGCTGCAGGTAACCGCGGGGCAGAGCGTGGACCTGAATATCGACTTCAATGCATGCGCTTCGATCGTGCAGCAAGGCAACGGCCAGTTTCGCCTGAAACCGACGCTGACGGCTGGACAGGTCAGCGCCAACAACACAGGAATCAGCGGCAAAGTGGTCGATTCCCTCTCCAACGCACCGATCGCCGGAAATGTGCAGGTGGCGATCGAACAACCGGACTCGGGCGGAGTGGATCGCATCGTGATGCAGGCTGTGGCGGACAGCAACGGCAATTTCAATTTCTGCCCGCTGCCGACCGGAACGTTTGACATCGTTGTGGTCGCGATCGGCCCAGCAAACGTTCCATATAACGCGACAACCGTATTGAACGTGCCGAACGGCACAAATCTCGGCTCTATCCCCTTGATTGCCGAAATTGGAGCCACGGGACCCGCGGTCTTTCAGGGTTCTGTGACCGCCACGAACGGCGCGGCCGCGGGAACGATCGACGTGAGCCTCTCGGCGCTGCAAGCGGTGCCAACGGGGCCGGCGACTACGCTGCAGGTTACAATCCCGCTGCAGACCATACCGGCGACGAACACCACGGCGGAGGTGGATTCGACGGGACTCGTTTCGGTTTCGACCAACACCGCCTGCCCAAGCGGAGCGCCGGCGAATTCGAACTGCGCGCAGTATACGCTGGTGGTGCCTGCGAGCAATGCGAGCGTGGGAATTTTCTCGGCGTCGGGATTCACCTATTCGGTTCCGGCAACCGGCGATGTGCTGTTCACAGTTGACGCCCGGGCAGCAGTGCCCCTGAGCGGCGGAAAACCGGATTGCACGCCATCCGAGCAGATGGTGGCGAAGGATTCCACTTCGTTGCCGTTGAAGGCACTGCCGGCTACGACGACCACCGTTGCGGAGATTGATTTCAGCAGCTGTCTGTAAGGCCGAGCCGGCCCCCAGCCGCCGGCTCGTTCTTCCATAACTCGGCCAGATGAACCGGGGACAATCTGTATCGGGGCCAGTCAACCTTGCGACACGCCCGGGTGGGGAATCTGCGCGAGGCGCGTCGCGAGAAGGTAATGTGGAACGCAAGGGGTTGAATCCCAAGGAGAGAAGAATGAAGCTCGAAAAATGGATGGTTGGCGGAGCGTTGGCCTGCTGTTTAGTCTTCAGCCAGAACGTGCTGGCTCAAGGTAACAGCCAGGGCCATGGACATGGCAAGGGCCACGATAAGCATGGCGACGACGATCAAGGCGACAACGATCAGGGCTACTACCACGGTCACGACAAGGATATTCACGAATGGTATAGCAAGCACGGCAACAATCTTCCACCGGGCCTGGCGAAGAAAGACCACCTGCCACCTGGACTCGAAAAGCAACTGGTGCGGCGCGGAACTCTGCCTCCCGGCTTGCAGAAAAAGATTGAACCTTGCCCGCCGGAACTGGTTCGCTACTTGCCGCCTCCGCCGCCCGATTGCGCGAACGTCCTGATCGGAGGCCACATTGTGCTGCTGAACCGCAGGACCAATGTGGTGGTCGATTTCGTGCACGTGGAATTGTTCTGACCCAGAAGAAATTGTCATCCTGAGGTGCGCGCGTTATGCGCACCGAAGGATCTCAAACTGAACAATTTGCTAGATGCCAAAGCTGAGGTTCTTCGGCGATCCTGGTCGGATCGCCTCAGAATGACAGGTTGTATGTGAAGTTCAGTCGTCAGAGTGCGCGGGGATCGGTGTGGGGCTTGGACGACGGAAAAATGTCCGCAGCCAGGCTTGCAGACGATCCATGTAGATGTAGACGACCGGCGTGGTGAAGAGCGTGAGCATCTGACTCAGGATCAAGCCGCCGACGATGGTGATGCCGAGCGGCTTGCGAATCTCCGAGCCCGCGCCGGTGCCCAGTGCCAGCGGCAATGCGCCAAACATCGCCGCCATCGTGGTCATCATAATCGGCCGGAAACGCATCAGGGCCGCGCGGTAAATCGCCTGGTCCGGCGGAGCACTTTCTTCCCTTTCGACCTGCACGGCGAAATCGATCATCAGAATCGCGTTTTTCTTCACGATGCCGATCAGCAGGATGATTCCGATAATCGCGATAATGCTCAAATCCATTTTCATCAGTTGCAGCGCCAGCAACGCGCCTATCCCTGCGGACGGAATCGTGGACAAAATTGTGATCGGGTGGATAAAGCTTTCGTAAAGGATTCCGAGAACGATATAGACGGCGGCAAGAGCGGCGAGAATCCAGATTGGCTGGTCTTTCAGCGAATCCTGAAAAGCCTGCGCCGTCCCCTGGAAAGTAGCGTGCACGGTGTTCGGCACGCCAAGCTGCAACATCGCTTGCTGGATGTGCTCCACGGCCGGACCGAGGGATGCACCCTGGGCCAGGTTGAAGGAAAGCGTAATGGCGGGGAAAATTCCCTGGTGATTTACCGAGAGCGCGGTGTTGGAGTGCTCGTAATGCGCGAAGGAACTGAGGGGTACGAGTTTCCCCGTGTTTGACGGTACGTAAATGAATTTGAGGCCGTCAGGAGTTTCCTGGAACTCCGGCGCGACTTCCAGAACCACGTGGTATTGATTCAGCCCTTTGTAAATCGTAGAGACCTGCCGTTGCCCGAAAGCGTCACCCAGCGTGTTGTCAATGTCCTGCATCGAAACGCCGAGGCGTCCGGCAGTGTCGCGGTCAATGGCCAGGAACGACTGCAAGCCCTTGTCCTGCTGGTCGGAATTGATGTCGCGCAACTCCGGAACCTGCCGCATCCGCGCCATGATGATCGGCGCCCAGTGGTATAGATCCTCCAGATTGTCGGCCTGCAGCGTGTATTGATATTGAGCGCCGCCGAAGCGCCCGCCGACGGAAACATCCTGCACCGATTGAAAGAACAGCGATGCGCCCGGAATTCCGGCGGTTTTCTTGCGTAACCGCGCAATCACCTGATCCGCGTTTATCTTGCGCTCCGCGATCGGCTTCAACTGCGCGAACATGCGGGCGGTGCTGGTGCCGTTTCCCCCGCCGGTGAAGGAGGTGACCGTATCGATCGCCGGATCCTGCCCAACGATATCGGAGAAAGCCCGCATTTTTTTGGACATCTCGACGAAAGACGTGTCCTGATCGGCCTGGATAAAACCTGCGATACGCCCGGTGTCCTGCTGAGGGAAAAACCCTTTGCTGACGTGGCCGAACATGTAAACGCTGAGCGCGGCGGTCAGAATCGTCACGCAGAGAATCAGCGGCTGCTCGCTTAAAACCCAGCGCAGCGCATGGTCGTAACCCTTCAGCATTCCATTGAACGCGCGCTCGGAAATACG
>DATLVJ010000122.1:0-2339 GCA_035577585.1 Candidatus Limnocylindrales bacterium | reverse complement strand
ATTTTACAACTTGCCGTGCAATCCGGCATTGCTGACGCAAACAGGCGATTACAAGCTTTGAGCCGCAAAGTGGGATTTTGAGTGGAGTCGAGAACAGGCGCAGTAGCGGTAGTCTCCCGGTGGCATACGTAAGCACTGCTTTCGCAGGGCGCGCCTCAGTCCGGTTTGGCATGGCTCTGTTTCCTGTTCCCGCTCATCGAACTGGACAGGCGCGTTTCGCGCATCCAGCTCTCGGAGAAAGTGTCACGGTTTCGCCCACGGAAAGCTGCTTGTCCGAGTGGTAAGTTCGACAAGGCCCAGCACCTGATGCAGGGCAGTAATGGAAAACTGCTTGGTTGCCTGCCCTCGTATCTTGTGCTTGGCGCACAGCCACTGTCGCAACCTCTTGCGAGCATGTCGTTCGACAGCTCGATAGGCACTACTGACGGGTCCCAAACAGAAGTAATTCGCCCACCCAATCATCATTCGATTGAGTGTCGTGATTACTGTTTCTTGGGCCAGCAGGGTCTTGTTCCGTCCGGTTTCCTGGCTGATCGCCTTGCAGATGCGCTGCACCCGTTTCGTTGACGGCTTCGCCCCCAGATGGGCCCGCCCCGTCTTCGGCGAGTAACATCGCCCGAACGTATACCCTAAGAAATCGAACTTTTCTTCCGGCAGCTTGCAGACCCGCGTCTTGCTATCGTTCACCGTCAGCTTCAGCTTCGACATCATGTTCCGCATCGTGACTAAGGCCTCCTCGGCCCGGTTCCGACAACAGATCACAAGGTCATCGGCATAGTTGACGATGTACGCGTTCAGACGGCTCTCGTGCCCTAGTTTCTTCCACCCGAGCACGAACCGGCGCATGTACAGATTACTCAGCAACGGGCTGATCGGAGAGCCTTGTGGACTACCCCGACCTTCATCCCGATTTCGCGTGCTTCGACGCTTGTTTCCCCGCTCATCCGTTTCCTCGACCGGAGCTTCCAGCCACATCTTGATCAGATGGAGCATGTTCCCGTCTACGACCCGGCGAGCCACCGACTTTAGGAGCTCGGAATGGGGAAGAGTGTCAAAGTAAGAGCTGAGATCTGTATCTACGATTTCTCCGTGGCCAGTGTTGATCAGCTTATGGACGTGTCTTACTGCGTCCAGTGCGCTGCGGTCTTTCCGATAGGCGTACTGTTCCAGCTGCAGGTCGGTCTCGAATATGGGCTCGAGAACCAGAACTGCCGCCATTTGCGCTGCCCGGTCGCGGACAGCGGGCACTCCTAACGGCCGCTGTTTCCCATCTGGTTTGGGTATGTACACTCGCCGGACAGGAAGTGGTTGATAGGTTCGGTTCTTCAGCTCTTGCGCCAGTTCGTCCAACCATCGCTCCTTGCCGTATGCCTCGATGTCCTCGAACGTTTGGCCGTCGACTCCTGCCGCTCCGCCATTGGCTTTGCAGCATTCGTAGGCGAAAGCTAAAACGTCCTTGCGGTACACCTTGTCGTACAGCGCATAGAAGCGAAAGCTGGGCGATCCCTTCGCTTTGTCGTGCAACGCCGTCTGCAACTTCTGAACACTTTCTGGGGTTGATAGACTCATCGCCAATCCCTCCGTCTTCGTCGCTTCTTGCGTTTCCTTTCAACTGAGGCTCCTTTGCTCGACCGGCATTACCCGGCTTCATCGCTCATACGAGCCTCTCCGTCACCCCATACGGCCCGGCCTGTCTCTCACGAGTTGCCAGTTGATTGCCAGAGGCGATCACCACTGGGGTTTCCCGTGTTGCTACTGGTCAACTTTGCATGGTTGCCGTCGCCATTACCCCGGCAGGTCTGTTGGAACTCGTTCGCTCGTACTGTTCCATCCAGCGGCGGCCATCCCGATTACACGGCGGGCTGGCTCCTGCGTTAATCGTTTCGAGGCCTGCTCAGCGTTCACTGCACATTACGGCCTACATGCTCGCCGAGTCACCTAAGTGACCCTCTACACCAGAGGCTCCGACGGCTTCGTTTCCTCCGCCGCCGCTCCGATTGCTTCCGGGTGGAGCGAACCTAGTTCCCGGGCGGGACTTTCACCCGCAGTCGACCAGCGCCTTTTCACGGCGCACGTGCAATCGTGATGTAACCCAACAGAATCCCAAGCCGCAGGCGGTGGTCATTCTGTCCGGCCCAGCGCGCCGAGATCAATGGCCCCACCAACGCCCCCAACCCGCGCCCGCCCAGCAAAATGCTCATACCAAGCATGGCTCCTCCTGCAGAATCCAGGCCATGACCACGCACTGCAGGAGGAGCCATGCTTGGTATGAGCATTTTGCTGGGCGGGCGCGGGTTGGGGGCGTTGGTGGGGCCATTGATCTCGGCGCGCTGGGCCGG
>DATLVJ010000121.1:0-3540 GCA_035577585.1 Candidatus Limnocylindrales bacterium | reverse complement strand
CGCCGCGTGCGCAGTTCGCGCCGCGCTTCGGCCGCGTTGTCGCCTTTGGACACATCCGCGCGCCGCTCCAGGCGCCCGGCTTCGCGTTCCAGAGACTGCAGGCGCTCGACCGTGCCGCGCATCTTGTCGATCAGCCGCTTCTTCTCAAACGGATTGAAATCAATGTCGCGGATTTCCAGCGAGATCCCGATGCGTGTCCGGGCCACTTCCCATTTCGCGCGAATGTACTGTTTCTTTTTCGCCTTGGCCGTTTTGTCGAGTTTCACGGCCTGCTTCAGCGCCAGGTCGTAAAGTTTTGCGATCTTCTCGATGTATTTCAGCGTCTGCTTGGTTTTATTGGCGATTTTCTCTTCGGTCAGCTCTTCATCGTCGAACTGGACGATTTCCTTGATCGACCGCGCGCCCTTGCGCAGGTCGTCGCCGACGGCGATCAGTTCCTTGATCACGATGGGCGAACGGGTGATCGCCTTCATCACCACCAGTTGGCCGCGCTCAATGCGCTTCGCGATGGTCACTTCGCCTTCGCGCGTCAGCAAAGGCACGGTGCCCATCTCGCGCAGGTACATGCGCACGGGATCGTTGGTTTTTTCGAGCGAACCCGGCG
The DNA here is from genome assembly GCA_035577585.1 of Candidatus Limnocylindrales bacterium. GTDB lineage: Bacteria > Acidobacteriota > Terriglobia > Acidiferrales > UBA7541 > Acidiferrum. The sequence goes on along the minus strand of DATLVJ010000121.1, from coordinate 2,936 downwards.
TCAAATCCAGGTCGCTGCCCTCCGCCTCGTGTCCGTCGTCCTTGACCACCGCATCGCGGTCGCCATGGTCCGAAGAAACTTCGACCGCGCGCGCCGCTTTCGCCGACGCCGCATCTTCATAAATCTCGATGCCGTTGCGTTCGAATGTGGTGAGCAGGTCGTCGATCTCTTCCGAAGAATGCACTTCCGCAGGAAGGGAATCGTTTACTTCGTCGTACAGCAGGTAGCCGCGCTCTTTGCCGACGGCAATAAGCTGGCGTACCGCATCATATTTTTCCTCTAACCCCGTTGCTGCCACTGCACTCCTCCCAATTCCTAAGTCCGTCACTCGATTTTCGCGCGAACTCCACCGCTGTAGTTCCCCGCACTGTCCACACGAAATGCAGAGAGAAAGCCCGCAATGGGCGAAGGGAGGGAGCGAATCCCCCGGAAGGCTCTCAAATTTTTCGGTGAAGCCCGATGCGCCGTGCTGTGTCTTTTGTGCCGCTGCACGCTAGCCCGCCTGCCGTGCCGTTGCCGAACGGTTCCGAGCACTATAGACATAAATATAGATGCCGGAACAGACCAATCCGTTATCCGCGCAACCCTTCTACGCTACACGCTTAAGTCCCTTCCGGTCAATGTTTTAGTTTGTGGAAAACCCTCCGAGGAAGTGGAAGACTTGGAGACGTGCTCGCTCCCCAATTTCATTCCAGATAAAGGATTTAGCCACATTTGAAGCCGCTTTTCCCATTCCGGGAGCCAAACCTTCCACAGCCGAAGCTTCAGCGAGGACCAGGAAGGCTCCCTGCCTCAGCCAAGTCGCTCATCGCGGATTCGCCGGACAAGATAGACCGCCAAGCCGAGATTGATCACCAGGATCCCGGCTCTCCCCGCACTTGGATGATGCCCGAGTTCATAGACCTCCAGCGGGAGAAACGAACCGGTGATGACGACCGTAAACCACATCGCCCACATTTTCAGCAACCAGAGTCCGACACCCTCCGTCACGAACATTCCGCCGTAAAGAAAGCTGCCGATGACGAGGTCACGCACTCGATTCGGCGTAAGCGTGGCTGCGGTCGCGAGCGCTCGGCCTACCAAACGGCTGTTCTGATCGAGCCCGAACATTGCCACCCAATTCTCAACCACGCCTGCAATATCCTTATGAAGCAATTTCAACGCGGCGATCCCCAACGCGATCAGCAAGGCGCCTTTCAGCAGCTTGAACACCGCAATCAACCGCACAACTCTGGTCTGGGAGTTTTTCATGAACGAAAATCTTTGCTGTCAGCCGTCGTGCCGCGGGCGTTTTCACGGAACTGCGCCGTTCTCTCCCACGGCGGAGGCACTTTCACCCAGGCCATCCCGCCAGCCTTTGCCGCCTGGATCCCCATCTCCGTATCCTCAAACACCAGGCAAGCCTGTGGAGCAACGCCAAGATTTGCCGCGGCGCGCAAAAACGCCTCGGGGTCCGGCTTACTCTTCGTGTACTCGCCGGCGCACACCAGCGTGTCGAAACGATCCAAAAGGTGCAGCACACTCAGCGACGCAGTAACTGAGTCTCTCCTGCTGCCGGATACGACTCCGAACGGGATTTTTCCGTGTTGTGCTTCGATATGTTCCAGCACTTCGGGGACTGCTTTGAGTTGCGGGAGGAGTTCGTAATACAGGTGTTCTTTCCGGTGCTCCAACTCGTCCACCGGCATTCGTAATCCGCGTTCCCGGTTGAGCGTGAAAATCACCTCCGCCACCGGCATTCCGCCCCAGGCGTAAAACTGCTGCTCCGAAAACTCGCAGTTCCATTCTCCCAGCGCCTTCTTCCACGCCAGGTAGTGCAGCGGCATTGAATCCACAATCGTCCCATCGCAATCAAACAAATAAGCCCCAAACTCCCCTTCCGGCAATTTCAGTTTCATCGGATTCTTTCTTGGTCTCCTGGGGATAGATTTTGAACGCCATGCACGATCAAAAGAACCGTGTCATCCTGAGCAGCGCGCCCTTTGCGCTGCGAAGGACCTCAACGTACAGATGCTGCAATAAATGAATTTACTTCACTTACCCCGGCTGGCCCGCCGCGGTGAGCTGCTTCATCAGCTCTTGCTTCCGTTCGAGCAATTCGCGCAACCCCGCCCCGCTCGGATTCGCTTCAATCGTTTTCTGCACCTTTGCCAATTCCTGCTCGATCTGCCGCCGCCGCAACGCGTCCAGGCAACTCTCCGCCTCTTCCCACGTCGGTTCTTGCGCGTCTTCAAATAGTATTTCAAAGAACAACCGGCGCTCGCGTTCATCCAATTGCGCGCCGATCTCTGTCGCCGGTATCGGTTCATCCGAGAGGCTCGCGACAATCAGCGCAGCGAACACCTTTTCAGTCTCTAATCCTTCGTACAGCCGCCCGTGCTGCAGACGTTGCGCCAACTCCCGTTTGAACCCTTCCGCCTCGGCCAACATGCGGATCAGTCGCCGTTCAAACTGTTTCGCGGGCTTGCCAACCAACTGCGGCGAGACCTTCACTTCGCTGCGGCGCTCGGTAGCCGATTTGTTCAGCGCCGCGCGCAGCACCGGCTCGTCGATCCGCAACTGCTGGGCAATCCTTGTCGCCCATTCGGAGCGCAGCAAACGGTTTGGAATCCGCTGCACGTAGGGCATCAGGAAATTCAGTGCGCGTTGCTTCCCTTCGCCGGTGCTCAAATCCATCTGCCGCGCCCGAGCGATCAGGTAATCCACATACGGCGGCGCTTCCTTCAACAGCTTGATGTACGCCTCCGCTCCTTTTTCGCGAATAAAAAGGTCGGGATCGGCTTTTTTGTCGCCAATAGGGGGCAGCGCCAGCACGCGCACCTCGAAATCGTGCTCCAGCAACAGGGTTAACGAACGCTCCGTCGCGGCCTGGCCCGCCACGTCCGGGTCGTAATTCACAATCACGCGTTTTGTGAACCGCCCCAGCAACTTAATTT
>DATLVJ010000120.1:0-2248 GCA_035577585.1 Candidatus Limnocylindrales bacterium | reverse complement strand
TTACCGCCCGCCAGATAACGCGTGGAAACAACCACCGCGCTTTCGCCCGTTATCGGGTTGGTCAGTTTCAGCCCAAACCGGTCCGCTCCAATGCCGGGCTCGCCATTGTCTTCCGTCCGCGCGCGAAACTTGATGCCGGTGTCATTTGGCGGCGCCAGGTTGGTCCTTGCGGTTCCGCAAATGTCGCGCACGTTCGAGCCGGGCGCCGGTTCAAAATACCCGTCGATACTCGTGCTGCTCAAATGCATTCCCGCAAAAAATCCGGACGTGTCGTGGTCCACAAAATTCACGTGGCCGTAGAATCCGCCGTTCTTGCATCCGCCCACCAGCCCGAAGTTCGCGTGATTTCCGCTGTCGGTGATCACGAACCCTCCGCCGGTTGTGAAGTCGCACGGTGCCGGAAGCACGTGCGCTTTCACCGGAACGCTGCGGAAGGTCAGCAGACCCACCAGCAGCGCGGCCGTCAGGCATCCCAAAACAATCAAATGCACTTTTCCTTTTTCTGCTTTGCTCATTTCTCGCTCTCCATTCGCGCTTTTGCCACCCGACGGTGGGTTAGGAAATTCCCGCCGTTGCCGACGCGATCACAACGTCGGCTACACCGGCCACGGTAACGTGCACGGCGTTCACCACCGCCGCGCCAGTCGCTGAAATCGTCTGCTCGTTGATGGTCACGACTCCGCCCGGAATCGCGACCGTCTGATTCGGCGCGCCGGTAATAGTGATCGGCACTCCATTCACCGCCAGATTGCTGATCGTCGAGCTGCCGCTGCCAGCCGCGCCCAGCGCCTGCGAAGCCTGCGCCATCACGAAGTCGGCGGTGATGCCGACGCCGGCCAGCGTCATATTCAGGTTGGCCAGCGAAGCCTCCGACGCAACCTGATCCGTCCAGCTGATCGTGGACGCGCTCAGCGTTTCTCCCGCGAGTCCCGCGGGAAGGCTCCCGACAACCATCGAAGCGTCGCGCGAATCGTTCACTCCGCTGAGCGTCCCGGTCGAGCCGAGTGCCGTCGTCATTCCAAGAAGCGTTGTGCTCACCGCGCTCGCGCTTCCCGTGACCGACGAAGCCGCGCCCGTCGGTGGCGTCAGCGTGGGGATCGGAATCGGCGTTGGGGCGGGCAAAATTCCGCCCAACTGCGCATCGCTCGTGGCCGGCAACATCAATACCGCTGCCGCAAGAGCGATTGCCAGCGAACACCGTTTGAGAGATACAGTCCTTTGCATGCAAACCTCCTTGCCAGATTGTGAATCGACTTTGCACACACCAAGTGCGTGCAACGAAAAGAAGCGCTCACCGCGAGATCAATTCCTCTTCGAGGACAGCGCGGCGCATTTTCTCTGCGTCATGGCAACGCTACGCAGTAAGTTGAGCGGGAACAATCCGGTTGAATTTGTAATTTGAAACCAGGAAAAACTTTAAGCGGGTTGCAAGGAACGACCTTCGGGAATTTTCTCTAGGTGTTTCTCCAGCAGGGGAGCGAGAGATTGTTCCCTCGCTCCGGTCTTTCCCTTAGACGGGGTTTTCTTCGCCGCCGCTTACTGGCCGTTTCTCAGGAGCTGCTTGTCTGCCGCGGAAAACTGGCCGTAGCGGCCGCTTTCGATTTCGCGTTCGCGGGCAAATGGCGGCATGTTGCGCAGGCGCTCCATGGCGCGCTGCATTTCCGGGCGCAGCGGCGCACTCGATCGAGCGCCGGCGCCATCGCCATTCGCGGAACGCACCGTATTCGGCGTCACACGGTATGCGGCCGGCGTCGCCATCATCGGGTCAACGGAAAGAACCCGCGGACGCGGCGGAACATTTTCCGCGACTCCACGGTTGTAGTTCACGTTGCCCGTAGCGCCAGGCGCCGGCGGAGTCGCCGGCGGCTGGGGCTGCTCGTTCTGATCGAGCTGATTCGGCTGCGTCTGTGGTTGCTGGTTCGGATTTGCCGGCGGACGATTCCCGTTCCCGTTGTTATATTGCGGCCTCCGGTTGGGCGCAGGTCCGTAGTTGTGATTCGGCCCGTAATTGGGAGCCCGTCGCTGGTTGGTATTCCGCCCGTCGTCGTAGTCGGAAGGATCCGGCGGATAGTCGCCTATGTAATCTTCCGAATACCCGTCGGAAGGAGAAGAATAGGAGTAAGAGTACGGCGCGTAATACCCGGAGCCGTAGCCGTAATAACCATACGGATAGCCCCAGCCATATCCCCAATACGGCCAGCCGTAACCAAATCCCCAGCCCCAACCGCCCCACCCGTAACCATAACCA
>DATLVJ010000119.1:0-3468 GCA_035577585.1 Candidatus Limnocylindrales bacterium | reverse complement strand
AGAAGAGGCGGCGCGGTATTTGGCGGACAGGTTGGGAATTTAAGAAAAGCATTTAACACAGAGTTCACAAAGAGAAGAACACAGAGGACACGGAGAAGAATGTCGCGGTCGGCGCAAGATGTGTTGGAGTTTGACAAGCTGCGGGAGTTGCTGCGGCTGAGGACGACGTGTGCGCCGGGGCGGCGGGTGATTGACGCGCTCGAAGTGACCACGAACCGCACGGCGCTGGAGAGTGCGTTTGCGCTGATTCGCGAGGCGCGGGAGTGGCTGCGACTTGGGCGAGAGTTGGGATTCGGCGCGCTGGCCGATCCGGAAACGTGGATGGCCAGGCTGGAAGCACCGGGCGTCGGGCTTGAAGCGAAAGAATTCCTGGACGCGGGATCGTTGCTCGAAACATCCGGCTGGCTGAAGCAGCAGTTCCGGGAGGACGCGGACAAGTTTCCTCTGCTGGCGGCGCGCTGCTTATCGCTTGCCGATTTTCGTGATTTGCAGGCGGCGATCCGGCGATGCGTGTTGCCGAATGGAGAGATCAGCGACGACGCGTCCAGCGCGCTGCGGCGGATCCGCGCCAGCATCCAGCAGACGCGCGACTCGATCCAGAAGACGCTGCGCCAAATTCTGCGGTCGCGGCAGGCGGAGAGCGGCGAAGACTACGTCACGCTGCGCAACGACCGGTTCGTGATTCCGGTGCGGTCGGAACAGCGGCGGAATGTGCCGGGCGTGGTCCACGGCGCAAGCGGAACCGGGCAGACGGTGTTCGTGGAACCGTTTGAGACGGTGGAGACGAACAACCAGCTGGTGCAGTTGGCGGAAGACGAGGCTGCCGAGATTTTCCGCATATTGAAAGAACTGACGGATCGCTTGCGCGCTATGAGCGGACCATTACAAGCCGCCGCGGAAACGATTGCGGAGCTGGACAGCGTGTTTGCGCGCGCGCGATTTGCGAGGGATTTCGATGCGTGTGTGCCGGAGTTTGCGGAGAAGGCGGAGTTACGGCTCGATGCGGCGCGGCATCCGGTGCTTGAAGATAAATTGCGAAAAGAGAATCGCGCGATCGTGGCGATGTCGCTCGCGCTGGGTGGCGAGGAGCGGCTTCTGGTGATCAGCGGGCCGAATACGGGCGGGAAAACCGTCGCGCTGAAGACCACGGGAATTGCGGCTCTTTCGGCGCAGGCGGGAATTCCGGTGGCGGCGCAGCGGGCGGTGCTGCCGCTGTTTGACCGCGTGCTGGTGGATATTGGCGACGAACAATCGATCGCCGCGGACCTTTCGACGTTTTCGGCCCACATGCTGAACCTGAAAGCGATGCTGGCGGAAGCGACACCAAAATCTCTTGTACTGGTAGACGAGATGGGAACGGGGACGGCACCGGAAGAGGGCGCTGCGCTGGCCGTAGCGCTGCTGGAAGAGTTTCGCAAGAAGAATTGCATTGTACTGGCGACGACGCATCATGACCGGTTGAAGACCTACGCTTCGAAGACGCCGGGGATTGTGAACGCGGCGGTGGAATTTGACGAGGTGAATCTGCGGCCGACGTACCGGCTGATGCTGGGAGTGCCTGGTGGATCAAGCGGGATCGCGATCGCGCAGCGCCTTGGATTGGCGACGGAAATTATCGAGCAAGCGCGGTCGTTGATGACGCCGGAAGCGCACGAAGCCGCGGACCTGATTGCGTATCTGCATCGCAGCCGCGACGAACTGGACCGCATGCAAAAGCAGATGGCGGAGGAGCGTCATGCACTTGAGGCGGAGCGCCAGAAATTGCGCTCGGACTGGGTAGAACGGCAGAAGCAGCGAATCGCGGACCTGGAAAAGCAGTTCGCGGAGATGCAGAAGCGATTTGAGGAAAATGTGGCCTCTGTGGTGGCCGCGGTAAAAGACCGCGAATTGCGCGCGCAGCTGGAAAAGACTTCACGGCGGAAACTGCAGGAGGTGCGCGGCTCGGCGAAAGAAGAGTTGAACGCCGCGGTGGTGCAGACGATTTCGGAGTCGCAGCAGGATTTGGGGATTCGGCTGGACGCGCTCGATAAGGTTAGCGCGGAAAGCCTGCAGCCTGGTGTGAAGATTCGAGTGAGAGGATTTAGCAAACCGGTGATCCTGCGCCGCGTGGAAGGCTCGACGGCGGAAATCGAAGCCGGGCCGTTGCGTATGAAAGTGGCGGTGGACGAAATCACCGGAGTGGAAGGCGGGACCAAGACAAAGACCACGATTCAGCCATCGAAGAGAGAGAACATTACGGTAAGCGCACAATCCAGCGAGGGCGGCGCGACCGGCGAAATCAACGTCATCGGCTTGACGGTGGAGCAGGCAAGCGAGAAGGTAGACAAGTTTCTGGATGAAGCGGCACTGGCAAACGTTATTCGCGTGCGGATTATTCATGGCCATGGCACGGGTGCATTGCGTAAGGGGCTGGGAGAATTTCTTCGCACTCATCCGCTCGTGGAAAGTGCGGAGTTTGAGAAAGATGATCACGGCGGCAAGGCAATCACGGTCGTCGATTTGAAGGGCTAAGTTTTCTTGCAGACCACACATGGTGCTTCGGAGATCAGATTGTCGAAGAGGTTGAGGCTGTAAAAGCGGCAGCTAGGCTGCCGCACTCCAAAGGGGGAGAGTGGCCGAGGCGGGATCATTTGCGGATCGGGTGAAACAGCAGGCGGACATTGTTCGCGTGATTGGCGAATACGTGCGCCTGAAGAAGAGCGGGCAGAATTTCACGGGGCTGTGCCCGTTTCATGGGGAGAAGACACCGTCCTTTGCGGTGCACCCAGTGAAACAGATTTTCCATTGTTTTGGCTGCGGGAAGGGCGGCGACGTTTTCAGCTTTGTGATGGAAATGGAAAAGTGCCCGTTCCCGGAAGCCGTCAAAGTCGTTGCGGAAAAGTGCGGCATTCCGGTGCCGCGGCCCAAAGAAAGAACCCCGGAGGAGCGCAAAGAAAATCAGCAGCGTGCGGCGCTGATTGAAATCCACCGCGAGGCGCAGGCATTTTTTGTACGGCAACTGGAATCGACGGCGGAGGGCCGGGCAGCGCGGGCGTACCTGGAAGACCGCGGGCTGAACGCCGAAACGATTGCCAAATTCGGAATCGGGTATTCGCCGAGCGGCGGGGACGTGCTGCTCCGGCAGTTGAAACCGAAATACGCGGAAAAATTGCTGGTGGAATCGGGCGTGATTTCGCGCGACCAGTCGGGGGCGCGATTGTTCGACCGCTTCCGACGGCGCATTACGTTTCCGATTGCGAACGAATCCGGAAAGATCGTGGCATTTGGCTGCAGGGCGCTGGGCGACGATTTGCCGAAATATCTGAATTCGCCGGAGACGCCAATCTATTCGAAAAGCAACGTCCTTTATCACATGGATCGCGCGAAAGAGCCGATCCGGCGCCAGGATTTTGCGATTCTGGTGGAAGGTTACATGGACGCGATCGCCGTGGCCCGCGCGGGAATCGGCAACGTGGTGGCGAGTTGCGG
>DATLVJ010000118.1:0-3120 GCA_035577585.1 Candidatus Limnocylindrales bacterium | reverse complement strand
CAATGATGTGTTCGAGCACGGGTGAGACTTTCGTGCCAATAGCACCAACGGATTGTGGTTCATCTTCCAGGATCGCGGACGCTACCTTGAGCTGCGACTTGCCCTGGAAGGCGCGTTTGCCGGTGGCCATTTCGTAGAGTACGGCGCCGAGCGAGAAAATATCGCTGCGCGGATCGGCTTCTTTCCCTTCGATTTGCTCCGGCGACATGTACTGGATGGTGCCGATGATAGTGCCGGCGCTGGTGAGAGGTGTGACCGGGCTGGCGGCAGTGACGGTCATGGCGGCGGAGAGCAATGGCGCGGAGCCGGATTCGCCTGTCTTGCCGGAAGCGGAAGGCTTTGCGAGGCCAAAGTCCATAAGCTTCGCGCCAGATTTCGTGAGCATCACGTTGCCGGGCTTCAGATCGCGATGAACGATGCCTGCGCGATGGGCCCTTTGAAGAGCGTCGGCAATTTCCGCGCCAAAACGCAGTACGTCGGTAAGGGACAGGGGACCCTTGAGGAGGCGTTCAGCGAGGGTTTCTCCCTCCAGAAACTCCATCACCAGGTAATCGGTGCCGTTCTGCGACCCGACATCGAAGATCTGGCAGATATTCGGATGATTGAGGGCGGAAAGCGCGCGGGCTTCGCGGTCGAAGCGTTGTTTCAGCTCGGGCGAAGAAACCAGATGGGAGGCGAGGACTTTGATGGCGACGGAGCGGTCCAGCCGAGCGTCGCGCGCGCGGTAGACTTCACCCATGCCACCCGTGCCGAGCGGCGATTCAATCTCATAGGGGCCGAATTTTGTGCCAGAAGCGAGTCCCACGATTTCAGAGAGTATACCGCAGGACGCTGGGAAACCGGCTAGATGTGAATTGCGAAGTGCTGGTGAGCGAACTCTTCCGTTCAATCGCTCCCATCGGGCAAGCACTTGGCGATGATCAGGGTAATATCGTCATGCTGCTCGTGCGGACTGAACTGGCGGACTTCGTTCACCACAGAAGCAAGGAATTCGCAGGGCGTCAGGGAACGATGGCGGCGCAGCGCTTCCACCAGCCGCTCTTCCCCGAACTCCTCGCGATGCGGGCTGAAAGCTTCGGTGATGCCATCGGTGTAAAGAGCGAGGGTGTCCCCACTAAAGAGTTGGCTTTCTTCGACTTCGCAATCCCAATCCTTGAAAGCGCCAAGAATGGTCGCAGTGGATTTTAACCGTTCCAGCGAATCATCCGCGCGAAGAAGCAGCGCGGAGAGGTGGCCGCAGTTGATGTAACGCAAGCGGCGAGCCGCGTCATTATACTCGGCGAAAAAAAGCGTGGCGAAGGAACCCCCCGAAGTGTTCTGGCAGAAAAGTTGATTCACCGCGCAGAGGAATCGTTGAGGCTGATCCAGCGCGAGGGCGGACTGGCTGCGAAGATTGGCCTGGAGATTGGCCATCAAGAGAGCTGCCGCGATGCCCTTTCCGGAAATGTCGCCGACGACGAGGCCGAGACGCTCTCCGCCCAAGTCCAGGAAATCGTAATAGTCTCCGCCAACCTGCCGCGCCTGGTGGCAGATGCCTGCGTATTCAAGCGTGCGAAGGCGGGGAAGCGTCTGCGGAAAGAGTCGGGCCTGCACCTGCTGGGCGATCTCCAGTTCCTGGGCGGCACGGCGCTCGGCCTCTTGCCGATCGGCGACGGCGCGGCGCTGCGTCTCGACCGCGTGCGTGACCTCGTCGAAACTGACCAGCGAAAACGTGTTGCCGTCCGGGTCGCGGAAGCGGCTGAAGACGGCTCCCCAAATGGGCGGCGAATGCTCGCCCGAGGAAGAAGGGTCATTTGCATCGGGCGGCTTCGATTGCAACGCGTGCTTGAAGCGCCGGAGCCGCGGGTTGGAAAGAAACTGGACGCCGCGCTTGCTCCATTCGCGAAATTTGCCCAAGACGTCTTCCGTCACAAATGTTACATGGGAAGCGCGGCCGATCTGCTTGTATTGCTCGGAGTCCGTGCGCGGGACGATGAGCGTGAGATTGGCGGTGCCGTCGGGGGGAGAGACTACCACCCAGGGTTGTCTGACTTGCCCAGGCTGCGAGCGTCCGTCAAACACAATCTGGAAACCAAGCAGGTCTAGGTAGAAGGCCAGGCTTCGGTCAAGATTCCGCACATAAACCATCACCGACTGCAGCCGGAGAAACGGTTCCTGGCGCTGCGGTGCGCCGCTTCCGCTTACTGGCGATTGGGACGCGATACTTGCCATCCGCGCATTATATAGGGCCACGGGATTTTTTAAGAGACGGCTTGCAGGCCGGCGCGGCGGGAACTGTTGCGCCAATCTGTTCATGGCGTTTTATGCACACGGGCTTGTCAGCCACGCCACATTGCGTTGGGATAGGAGAGTAGTTTCCAATTCACTTAAACGGGCAGGTACGGGATGAAACTCTTGACTTTCTGCGGCGCCGTTGCGCTTTGCCTCCTATTTTCTTTTCCGGCTGGGGCGCAGAGCACCGGAAAGATTGATTGCGCGCGGGACGGCGGGTACGTCTACCTTTACACCTCGATGATCACGCTGGAAGTGCGCATGACGCTGCAGTGCGGGGAGGTTGTGCGAGTTACGGGGCGCAGCGACGACTACTTCAGCGTGCGGACCGCCGCGGGCGAGGCCGGATTCGTTCCCCGGACGAACATCGTTTTGCTGAAGGACCAGCCGGGCACCGGCCTGCCGGCGTCGGCCCCAAAACCGCTCACGCGTGAACGAACGCACTACGATCAGCCGGGGAGCGATGTGACTCCGCCGGCTCATAAGGGTGCCGTGGCATTTTCGCTGGCAAATAACACTCCCATCCGCGTGAAACTCAACAAAGCCATTTCGTCGGTGACAGCACATGTGGGAGACCCGGTCGAACTGGAAGTTGTCGAAGACGTGATCGTCGACGGCGTCACCGTATTGCCCGCCGGAGCGAAGGTGAGCGGCGCGATTGCCGAAGCGGAAACCAAGAAGCGTTTCGGCCACGGCGGCAAGTTGGCGTTCAGCATTACTTCCATGACGCTGGCTGACGGAGAACAGATCAAGGTGCGCTGCTATCAGGAGGCTTCCGGTTCTTCGAACACCTCTGCCGACGCGGTGCTGCCGCTCAGTTCGGGCAAAGACGTCACGATTCCGAAGGAC
>DATLVJ010000117.1:0-2040 GCA_035577585.1 Candidatus Limnocylindrales bacterium | reverse complement strand
GCCTGTCGGCCGTGCAATCCGGGTGAAATTGCGAATGCCGTATCCATGCGGACGACGCCCGCGTCGAAGTCCAGTTCGGGCACGCCCTCCAGGCAACCGGTCGGGCATTCTTCGATGCAGACGCGGCACCCTTTGCAGTAGTCCACCAGGATTTTGTAGAGGCCGTTGGAACGGTCGGAGCGCGCGATGCACGGCTCCGGACACACCAGGTAACAGTTGTCGCACGCGTTGCAGGTGCCGCAACTGAAACAGCGGCCGGCTTCTTCGACGGCCTGCTCTTCGGTGAACGCCAGGATTACCTCATCCTGAGTTTTTTTGCGGGTGGTGGGATTCAGCATGTCTTGCTTGACCCGCGGGAAGTGCGGAAAGTAAGTCATGTTCATCCGGTTCAGATCCACGATCACGTCAATGGCGATTTTGCGAGGTTCAAGCGTTTCGCCGCGCAGTGCCTTGTCCAGGTTGAACGCAACACGCTTGCCGTCGCCCACCGCATTCACGACCATCAGTGGCTGGCCCGAACCAAGTTGCACGATGTCTCCCGCGGCAAAAAAATTGGTGTCGCCGAGACGCCCGAAGCGGTCGACCTTGATCGTGCCGCGTTCGTTCTTGAATTCCGCCGGCAACCACGCAAGCGAAGCGTGCTGTCCAACGGCAATAATCACATTGTCGACAGCGAACTTCTCTGGCGCCACGTCTTTGTTGATCGTGATCGGCGAAGCATTGATCGCTCCGGAGAATTTCGCCGGATAAAGCTGCAGTGCTTCCACTTTTCCGTCGCCGAGCACCGCCGTCATCGCCCGCCCGTGAATCAGCTCCACGCCTTCTTCCGTCATGTCGTGGAAGTCTTCGGGCACGCACGGCATTTCCTTCGGGTTGCCCTCGACGGTGATCATCGTGACCTCCACCGCGCCCTGCCGCAACGCTTCGCGCGCGCAGTCGATCGCCGTGTTTCCTCCGCCGATCACCGCGACGCGGGCGCCCAGCTTCACTTTCGATGTGCCCATGCCGATGTCGCGCAGGAAGGGAAGTCCGTAAATTACGCCTTGCTTGTTTTCGCCTTCGGCGCGAACGCTGTTGGGCTCGGTAAGTCCGACGGCCAGTACAACGGCGTCGTACTCTTTTTTCAGGCTGTCCCAGGAAACGTCTTTGCCGACTTCGGTGTTCGTCTTGATGGCGATTCCCAATTCGATGAGGCGTTCCACCTCGCGATCGAGCACATCCTGCGGCAATACCCAGTCCGGAATTCCGCCGCGGTTCAATCCGCCGGCCTTTGGAGATTTCTCGAGGATGGTGACTTTGTAGCCGAGCCGCGCAAGCTGGTAAGCCGCGCTATGGCCCGCGGGGCCGGAACCCACGACGGCTACTTTCTTGCCGTTGGGTTTCCCAGGTTTCACCACGTCACGCTGCAGCGCCTGGCCCAGGTCGCCCAGAAACCGCTCCACCGCGCGAATGGAAATCGCTTCATCGTACTGCCCGCGGTTGCAAGCCTGTTCGCACGGGTGATAACACACGCGACCCGTGACGGACGGGAACGGCATGTCTTCCTTGATTAGCGCGTACGCGTCCAGATTCTTTCCGCGTTTCACCAGGTCCAGATAGCCCTGAATTTTTTCGTTTGTGCCGCAGGCGTTGTTACAGGGCGGCAACTTGTCGCGGTACACCGGGCGGATCGACCTCCAGTTGCCGGTGGGGAACAGGTCCTGCCCCTTTTCCTGTGTCGGCGCCGGGGTGATGCCTGCGAAGGGTACGGTCAGCCATTCGGGAATGCGTGTTCCTTTTGTGGACATGGGTTCCTTCCTAAGCCGCCACTGGATTCAGCGGCAGGATGTGCAAGTCGTGAAGCGCCAACTCAAAAGCCTTTTGATTCGCAATCATCGGCTGAATCGTCTCCATCTTGACGATGCCGGTGGACTTCACCACCGCCGCAATCAGCGGAGCCGCGATATCCGGCGCAATCGCCTTGCTGCGTTCGGCCGCGCCCTCCGTCGAAAGACGGTCGAGCCCCAGTTGCCCCAGCCGGTAGTAAAGCCATTTGTGGTC
>DATLVJ010000116.1:0-3427 GCA_035577585.1 Candidatus Limnocylindrales bacterium | reverse complement strand
TGTTAATGAAAACCGCGCGCACTTCCGGATCGCTCAACAGAATCCGAAACGCATTCTTCACCTGCTCCGCGGAAGCGCCTCCCCCCACATCCAGAAAATTCGCCGGCGACCCTCCCGCATACTTAATGATGTCCATCGTCGCCATCGCCAGGCCGGCTCCGTTCACCATGCAGGCCACGCTGCCGTCCAACTTGATGTAGTTCAGCCCGTACTTCGAAGCCTCCACTTCCAACGGATCCTCTTCGTCCAGATCGCGCAACTCGCGCAAATCCTTGTGGCGAAACAATCCGTTGTCGTCAAAGGTCATCTTTGCGTCCAACGCCATCAGCTTCCCGTCGCCCGTCACCACGCACGGATTAATTTCCAGCATCGAAGCATCCGTATCGATAAACGCGCGGTAAAGCGCCTGCAAGAATGGAGTCGCCACAGTTGCCAGCTCGCCCGAAAGCCCCAGCCCAAACGCAATCTTCCGTGCCTGATAAGGTTGCAATCCCACCGCCGGGTGAATGTGCTCCCGCAAAATCGCGTTGGGATTGTCTTTCGCCACTTCCTCAATTTCCATACCGCCCGCGGCGCTGGCCATGAACACTGGCCTTCCTGTTTCGCGATCAATCAAAAGCCCCAGATATAGTTCCCGCTTGATGTCCAACCCCTCTTCAATCAGCAGCCGGCGCACTAGGCGTCCCTGCGGCCCTGTCTGGGGCGTCACCAGCGTCATTCCCAAAATGTGCGAAGCAAGTTCGGCTGCTTCATCCGCCGAGCGCGCCAGTTTCACGCCGCCCGCCTTTCCACGCCCGCCTGCATGAATTTGCGCTTTCACCACCACAACCGGCGATTTCAGCCGTTGCGCCGCTTCCCGAGCCTCTTCCTTCGTGAACGCCACCTCCCCGCGCGGCGTCGTCACCCCGTAGCGCGCAAGGATGGCCTTTGCCTGATATTCGTGGATCTTCATTTGAGGTTCTGCCTTTTTTGGGCGGCTCCGGCCCAACCGGAACCGACATCTTGTGCGACGATGGGACAGTGCACCGATGTTAGAATTTGAGGCTTCGCAAAACAGTTAAGTTTACTTGACTCACGCACCACGAGCAAGGCGACGCCAACTCCGTCTGGCACTCGCCGTATCAACTGTTTTGTACGAATTGTTGGAAGTGGATTGGGAGAAAAAGGGGATTAATTCGCGGCGGATGGGAAAGTATCCGCGTCCTGATTCCCCGGCGACTGGCATGAACAGTGCCTCAATCTTGTTAATCGAGAAGGCCGAAGCCCGGCGCGAGCTCACACGCGCCGAGGCGGAAGCGTTTATGGAGGAGCTTCTCTCCGGCGGCGTCGCCACGCCGGGGATCGTCCGCATGCTCGTGGCGCTCAACCAGCGCGCCATAAGCGTTGACGAACTCACCGGATTTGCGCGCATCATGCGAAAGCACGCCGCGCCCGTCTTTGCAGCCAATGAACCGCGACCAACGGGACTTGTCGACACCTGCGGCACGGGCGGCGACGCAACCGGCACCTTCAACATCTCCACCGCCTCTGCGATCGTTGCAGCAGCCGCGGGCGCGCGCGTCGCAAAGCATGGCAACCGTTCCGTCAGTTCCCGCAGCGGTTCCGCAGATGTCCTCGAAGCGCTCGGCGTGCGCATCGACCTTCCAATGACCGTGGCTGGCCGCTCCGTGCGTGAAATTGGCATCGGTTTTCTGTTCGCTCCCGCGGCCCACGCCGCGGCTCGCCACGCCGCGCCAGCTCGCCAACAGATCGGCAAACGAACCATCTTCAATCTGCTCGGCCCGCTGACGAATCCTGCCGGCGCCGAAGCCCAGGTGCTCGGCGTTTTCTCCCCCGATGTGATCGACACGGTCGCCGGAACCCTTGCCGAACTCGGCATCCGCCGTGCTTTCGTTGTCCACGGAGCCGGCGGTCTCGACGAAATCTCTCTCTCCGGCGAAACACTAATCGCCGAAATCCACAATGGCAGCGTGCGGCGTTTCACTCTCACCCCCGAAGACTTCGGCCTTTCCCGCTCTTCGCTCGAATCCATCCGCGGCGGCTCGCCCCCGGAAAACGCAAAACTCATTCAGGCGCTGCTAGCAGACGAACCCGGCCCAAGGCTCGACATCGTCCTCGCCAACGCCGCCGCCGCCCTGGTGGTCACCGGCATCGCCGAAGACTTCCGCAGTGCCGCCGAACAAGCCCGCCGTGCCATACGCTCAGGCAAAGCCCGTGAAAAACTCGAAAGCTTGAAACAATTTTCGAATCGCGAACCGTAGGCAATCGCTTCTTTGCGTACTCTGCGCTCTCAGAGTCCTCAGCGTTAGTTATTGTGTTTTTTCTTTGTCTTCACTTCGTGCTTACTTACTTTCCCTATTTCAGGGCTTTGCCGGGCTCTCCACTCCGCTATGCGACTGAATTAAATCGTGGATCCCCCACGCTGCCAGCCCCGCGCCCACCCCTGCCAAAATAAAAAAAGCCACTTTCGTCCCCTTGGACATTCCCGCCTTTGGCGTATCGCTGCCTGCTCCCTCCGGCCCTTGCGGCTCAGCCTCCGATTCCAGATAAATGCGATACGTCTGCCCTTCCGGCAAAACACGAAATTCCTTACCATACAAAAAATCCAGGCTTCCCTGCCGCGTTGTGATTTGAAGGATTTTCGGCGCAAACATCAGTATCTGCGCCTGCACCTGATGACCGCCGTGAGGCCGCAACATTGCCCCATCCGCGTGCACCTCCAGCAAATTGCTTTCCGCCGACCAGACATACACCGAACCGCCATCCAGATCCACGTGCGCACCATCGCCACTGCGCTGCAAAGTTGCCGCGCTCTGCTCACCCAGTGTGATTACGCTTGTGCCGATCCGCACCCCGATTTTTCCCTTCGCCCCAGTGGACAATCCTTCTCCATCGAAAACAGACAACCCGGCGAACGCGTCCGATGCGTTCAGGTGTGCGCCGTACGCCAACGTCAATATGCCCAGCGGTTTTCCAGCGGCATAAACAGGCAGCTTATAAGCGCAAAGAGAGACACAGAGAGACAATGCGAGGACACCGCGAAACACGTGCATGACTTACCTCCGAGGGCAGGCAAAAAGGAGGGACAACCCGCGGCAGGTAAGATACACACTTATTACCACTCATTCAACATATTTTATACCGTAATATCCTATGTTCTTACTCTTCTATCCGTTACTCATTCGTTACCATTTTCTTCCCAAAATGGCATTCCCCGCGTACCGTCAACCTTCAGGTGGACGCGATTAGTACGCCTTTGTAGCGGCGGCCTTCTGAGGCCGGCGCTTTACTACTTGCTCATTTCAAAGGGAGAGAAAATTCTTCAACAACTGCTTCCCCGATTCCGTGAGCACGGATTCCGGGTGAAATTGCACGCCCATCAGCGGATAATCCCGGTGCTGCATCCCCATGATGATGCCGTTGTCCG
>DATLVJ010000115.1:0-2837 GCA_035577585.1 Candidatus Limnocylindrales bacterium | reverse complement strand
GAGCGCGACGCCGGCGACGGCTCGCGAAAACAGGGATGGGACTGGGCTATGGATGCGACTCATGCAAAGACTTGGAAAACCTTTCGTTCAGATTATTCGGGGGGCGCTTTCACGCGCGGAGAATCTTCTCCTCGCAATTCCCGACGACTCAATTTCTCTTTGTTGACTTCCCCACTTCCAGTGCCGCCTTGCGAGAGAACGCAATTCGCAGCGGCGAACCCCCCGGCATCGCAATTCATGGTCCGACCCCCCAAGGCCGGACAGAGAGTTATTCGAGGCTACCGACCAAACTTAACCGCAGGCGGAATGCAAAATACGGTCTATTAATGGTAACAGAAGGAGCTCCGGCGATCGTAAAAGAGAGTCTGAGTGTGTTTCGTGACGGCAAATGTCGCTCAAATAAAAGAAGTTAGTAACCCGGATTCTTGACTTTTCGCAGGGCCAGTCAGCTCTTCTTGCGGTCGATTTTCAGGTTGATCACCATTTCCTTGCGACTATCCAGGGAGGAAACGTTTTTCACGGGTGACTTCGCCCCCTCGAACTCGGCGTGCACCTCGTAATCGGCGTTGGGATCGAGGCCGCTGAATCGGTAGTTTCCGTCGGTATCGGCAAAATTGCTGCGGACAGCGTTGGTCCTCAGGTTTTTCAGGAAGACAACGCTGTTGGGCAGCGGATTTTCCGCCTTGTCGCTGATGACGCCGCGGACCGTCCGCAACTGCGTTTCCTTCTTGGAATCCTGGGCGGCGCCCGCGGACGCAAAGAGAAATAGCAGGCTGAAAACAGCGGCGATTCTGCGCGCGTAACTCATTTCGGATCTCCCGCCTTCGCTGGCCTGTTGCTCTCCAGCTTAAAGCTCAAGCGTTTCTGGACATCGGCCATATTCGCCACCACGTCTTGCGACTGCTCCTTGTAGTTCTTCTGGCGAATGACCACTTCATATTCGATGCCATCGGGAACGCGAATGGCAAATTCACCGCGTGAATTTGTATACGTGTCGTAGCGGAACTTTTTTTCACCCTTCCGCCGTATTTTCACCTCAACGCCGGGGAAAGCCAGGGCGTGTTCATTGAAAACAGTCCCGAGAATCAGGAAGGGCGGAATCTTGCTGTTGTGTTTGCTGGTGCTGGAGCTTTCCTGAATGGGCGAAGGCGGGGGCGGCGGAACAGGCTGTTGAGCCGAGGCAAGGGACGGCAAAACAATTGTGGCGAGCAAAAGGGTTGTGATCAGAAAGCGCATGCATGGAAGGTTGCGTGGGGAATGCTTCACGTCAGGTTAGATGGATTTCGGGAATTATAAGGATGCCCGGCGAGACGTCCGAAGCTGTCTCACTCGTCTTCATCTTCCGCTTCATCCTCGTCGTCCTCATCTTCCGGAAGGTCGCCGTCCTCGGCGTCTTCTTCGTCGTCTTCATCGTCCTCGTCGTCTTCATCGTCTTCTTCGTCGACGTCATCGGAAATGGGGTTCAGCGCCACGGGATGCGTTTGCGAAACTTCCAGTTCGCACTCGCACTCCGGACAGCTCAGGATTTCTCCCTCTTCCACTTCGTCTTCGTCCACGTCGATTTCAGCGGAACATTCAGGGCAACGGAGCACGTCTCCATCCTCCGAGTAGATTTTCAGCCGGCGCAGCTTGAAGTCCCAGGACCCACCAACCGGCGTATTATATACCCGGCGAATGCACCCGCAGTCGAGGCTCATTCACCGGCTATTCAGTGTAACTCAACAGCTTCGATGAAAGAATAACAGGCCATGGCGAGAGAGTACCCGGATAGGCCCGTGGTGGGTATTGGCGGGGTAGTCATTCAAAACGGGCGCGCGCTGCTGATCAAGCGGGGCAGCGAACCGCTGTTGGGACAATGGTCGATCCCTGGCGGGACGCTGGAACTGGGGGAATCCCTTCAGGAAGGCGTTGCGCGGGAATTGCGCGAGGAAACCGGGCTGGAAGTTCGGGTTCTGGATATGATTGAAGCGTTCGATCGCATCTTTCTGGATCCCGCGGCGCACAAGGCGAAGGACAGGTCGCGCCCCAAGTATCACTACGTCATCGTGGACTACCTTTGCGAGCGGTTGTCGGGGGAAGCACAGGCTGGCAGCGATGTGACGGATATCGCGTTTGCCGCGGAAGAGGAATTGGAAAAGTTTCAGATGACAACGACGGCCATGCGGGTGCTTCACCGCGCCTTTGCCATGGATCGTGAGCGCCGCAACTCGCAATAACCCCGCAAGGTGGGCGGCAGGGATTATTTCGCCAACTTCAAGATTTCAATGCTGCCATTGGAGTTTGTGAGCAAAAGGGTGCAGCCGCCATTGCCGATCTTTCCGGTCAGAGAATCTCCTCCAACCTGGCCGACGGTGGTGATAGGCAATTCGCTGTTGACGCGGCCGAATGAGGTGCGAGCCGTCAAAGTGTATCCCGCGTTTTCCGGAAGGCGAACCTGGATGGGCGAAAAGGAAGTTTTGGCCGAAATATTTCTGCAGCCCGACGAGCCGTGGGCGGCGGTCAGCATCACCGCGCCGTTCTGATTGTCCACCGTGATGTTGCCGCCGATATCGTCCAGCGTGACGGCGGCAAAGCTGGTTCGAGCCGTGGTGTCTCCCTTCACGGAACTTGCGGTGACCTGGCCGTTGGAATTTTCGATGGTGAGATTTCCATTCACCCGCTGGATGTTGACAGCGCCAAAGCTTGTCTTTGCGTACGTGTCTGCGCCCATATCGGTCAGCGCAATGCGGCCGTTACCGGTGGTGGCCCGAGCGCCTTTTCGCAAGCCGCTGGCTTCGATCGCGCCGAAAGATGTAGTCAGCCGGGCGCTCCCCTTGATTTCGTGCAAGGTGATTGTG
>DATLVJ010000114.1:0-6401 GCA_035577585.1 Candidatus Limnocylindrales bacterium | reverse complement strand
TATTCTTTAAAACCCGCCGCGCATCGTCAACTGGCGCCCGCGCGGCCTGTTCGCAGCCAGCAACTCCCAAAAACAAAAATGGCGCCCCGTTCGCAGGCGCCCCATCAAATTCTCTTCAATTCCGTCTCTGTGTGTTCTCTGTGCTCGGCGGTGAATTTCGCTTCTTACTTCGCGATCTGCACCAAATCGCTCTTCGCCGGCCCCGCCACCGGCACAGGTTGCAGCGTCTGCGGCCCGCGCCAGTTGTCCAGGATTCCCACCTGTTGCACGCAGCTTACCGTGCAGCGCGGCGCGCATCCCTTATGCGTCGAGTACTCCCGGTGGCGTCTTTCCGCCGTGTACTGCGCCAGGGGTATCCCCGGATAGCCGCGCTGTTGCGAACACCAGTGCACCAGCCCGTCCTCGCAGATGTACAAATAGCGGGAGCCGGCGCGGCATTTCCAGTCGTGCTCGCGGCCTTTCGCCACGTTGTGCTGAAACTGGTTAAAGCGCGAATAGGAGCGCTTTCCCAGCGTCATGATCTCCTCAAAGATTGCCTGGTCGCGTTCCGCCAAGGGCTTCAACTGCCCGTCATGGTCGTGGATGATTCCGACGGTGCTGGTAAATCCCAACTCCAGGGCGCGGTGGGCGATAGTCAGCGCATCCTCCGAATTCTTCACTCCGCTGCCCAGCACCGAATTGATGTTCACCTGGAATTCTGCCCACTCCGACAGCATCTCCAGCCGCCCGTCCAGCGTCTTCAGGCTCTTCTTCGAAACCTCGTCCGGCGCCGCGTTATCAATGCTGATTTGCAGGTGCTCCAGCCCTGCGTCGTTCAGCCGCTCGATGCGCTCCTTGTTCAGAAAGAATCCGTTGGTGATCAAGCCGGCGATCATGCCGCGCCCGCGGATGTGCCGGATAATTTCATCGAGGTCGGGATGCATCAGCGGCTCTCCGCCGCTGATGGTGATTACAGAGGTCCCCATCGCCGCCAACGTATCCAGCCGCCTCTTCATCTCCTCCAGCGGCACCGGCTTCGAAACGTCGTCATACTCGTTGCAATACCCGCAATCCAGGTTGCAGCGCCGCATCGGAATAATGTGCACCAGCACCGGGTGCTTCGTGGACAGCAGCGCGTTCGCAATCATCTTCAGTTCGCGCAGCCGCGTCCGGTAAAACCGTAGACGCCGCTTGCGCCGCGTTGCCGCCGACGCTTTCCCTTTTTGCCGTACCATGCCCATTTTGTGCAGATTTCCCCCGCCTTCAATTATACATGATGCCCGTTTTTCGCTTGGCTGGCGTGGTGGCCCGCCTGCGATAAGTAACTGCCTCGGTAGCACTGCTTTTCTCATGGGGTCGTTGCTCAGGCCGAGTTTCCCCAAGCGCGCAACAGAAAACAGCCGGAAACTCTTTCGGGTTTCCGGCTGTCTTTGCTGTGATTTTATGGCCTGACGTTATCGCTTATCAGACCCGCTTGCTTACTGGTTCGGATACTTGGGATAGCCCAGGTACGTCCAGAAGTCGTTCAGGTAGTTGTTGGTTGTCGACGTGGAATCGAAGCCCTGTCCGCCGAACATCCAGACAAAATCAAGGAAATCCTGCTGCGGCGCGAAGGCCATTCCTCGGCGTCCGCCGGGCGTGTTGTTGGTATACGGCACGTTGTAATTGTTCGGATCCAGCGGAGTCTTATACGATCCGTTCTGGTTGACGTTGCTGGAACCCTTCCACCATACCCATTGGCCGGCTGTGCCGACAGAGGGCACAAATTCCCAAACGTCATTCAGGAATCCAGTGCTCTGCGCCAGCGTGGAGCCGTAACCCCAGCCGCCGAACAACCATAGGTTCCCGAGGCTATCGGACCAACCCGCGCCGCTCCACCGCGAACCCGGAAAGTTTCCGGGGGCCGCGGCAAGTTGCGTCCCGTAGACACCGTTCAGGTTAGCAAGTCCTGTGGCACCCCCACCGCCCATCCAGGTCCATTGACCGGTGGCGATTGTGAACTTCCAGAGATCGTTCAAGAGCGCACCCTCAGCGGTTACCGTTCCGTTAGAGAGACCATTGAGCGATCCGGGATTCCGGGTTCCCGCGGAGTCCAGACCCAGTCCGCCAAACAACCAGATGCTGCCTTGGTTGTCCGCCCAAACCACGGGGGTTTGCCGCCCACCGGGTCCAGCTGCGTTGGCAGCGCCGGGAGTTCCCAGCGTGCCGTAGACACCGTTGTTCTGGCCCACGTTCGAATTCGTCGGACCCATCCACGTCCAGGTCTGGCCGGCGATGTTGTACTTCCACAGGTCGTTCATCAGCCCCAGGTTGCCGCTGCCGTCGAAGCCTTGTCCACCGAACATCCAGACGTTGCCGGCGGCATCGGTAGTGAATCCCGCGCCCCAGCGTCCGCCCGGGAATCCCGCGCCGCCCACTGCGCCGTACGTGCCCGGATTATTGGACGTCCCGAAGTTTGCGATCGGGGCCCAACTGCCCTGTTCGATATACGATCCCACGTACTTGATAGGCACGTTGGACACATCCACCGAACCGGGTGTCCACTCCCAGATATCGTTCAGCAGGCCGACACTCGCGCCCCCGACGTTTACCGTGGTTATCCCCTGTCCTCCGAACAGCCACAAGTGTCCCGTGGTGTCACTCCACGTCACGCTGCCCCAGCGCCCGCCGGGACCCGTGCCGGGCGTGCCCCCCGTCGTACCGGGGTTATCAACCGACTCAAAGAGAGAAAGATCCCCTGTGCTGGTGCATTGTCCGCACTGCTGAGGGGGCGACGGTGGCGAAGAAATGATAGTGCTGCCGGAAACCGTCGTGATCGGAGCGTTGGCGGGAATCCAGCCTCCCGTGCTCGAATTGAATAGCCAGAGATCATTCAACAATCCCGGCAAATCCGGAGGCGTCTTGCCCGCCAGCTCAAACCCGAATCCTCCGAACAGCCAATGTCTGCCCAGGCTGTCCGTCCACGCGGCCGCATAGTCTCGACCACCGGGGGTATTTGTATCCGGGCTCGTCGGCGGCAGTGTCGCTTTGCCGAGCTGGCCCGCCGTATTCGGGCCGGACCTCCAGGTCCAGTCGTTGTGCTGGCAATCGACCAGCACGCTCGAAACGTTGCTGACCGCGATTCCCGTGTAGAAGAAGACAAAGCACGGCTGCGGCTGGCTGGTGGGATCCAGGAATATCGAAACGTTGTACGCGCCGTTGGCGGTTACCTGCGTCGGGAACGTAAACGTGGTGTTGTCTCCGGTGACAAAATTGTTGTCGCCGCCGTTGTTCAGCAATTCCACCGTGTCGCCCGGGCCGTTCACCAGGCCGATCAGCGTTCCGCCGATCGTAAACGTCGGCTGAGGGCACACGATGCCCACCGTGTTGATGTTGCTGGTCATCGTTCCAGTGGCGTTCACCACAACGCAGACTTGCGGAGGATTCGAGGGCTGCGTCTTGATCGTGACGGAATAATTTGAACCACTCGGTTGGGGCGTCGGAAACGTAAAGCTGACGTTGCCGGTCCCAGACACTGTAACTGTGTCAGTCAGGTTGTTAAGCAATACCAATCCCGTGCCCTGCAACCCGGAAACATTCCCACCGAGTGTGAACACGGGTACGCAAGTCACTTGCACGTTCGTAACGTTCGCTAGTGCAGTGCCCCGGTCATTGGTCACGGCGCAATTTTGAGCAGGATTCGATGGCTGCGTCTTCACGGTGACTTTGTAATTTCCCGTAATCGCGGTCTTGAACGTAAATGGGATCGTCGCGCCCGTTCCGGTTACCGTCAAGTCCGTGGCGGGGTCTCCGTTGTTCTCAAGAACCAGGCCTGTCCCAGACATTCCGATGACGTTCCCGCCGATGGTGAACGGTCCACCGCTCGTGCCTCCGCCGGTCCCACCTCCCGTCCCGCCGCCCGTGCCACCGCCGGTCCCACCACCCGTGCCATTCCCGCCTTTGATGCCGCTGCATCCGCCAACCACTAGCGCCAACCCGGCGGCGAAAACCATTAAACTCTTTTTGCTGGGGATCATTTTCATCCTCTTGTAATTCTTTGCCTTCAGGCAGCGTGACCCTGCGCGGGACCTCTTCGACCTGGCAGGCGGCTCTTCCCTGACTCCCTTTGCTTCCCAAGCTTCGCCTTAATTCCCGCTTCCGTGACCTGGGGCGCCTGCTTTGGAAACAAATGTCCGCCAAAACGGCAAGCGAGACATAGGAGTACTAAACCTGCAGTCGTAGTTTGCTGCTCGCTCTTCGACTCCGCAAGATTTGGGAAAGGAGGGTGTGTTGAACTGGCTAATAACTGTGCGCGGTCACGGCGTTACCGAAAATATTACGTATAGAATCGACAAGCAGTCAGCGCCCAAAAATCCCTCGTCCCCGCCGCGCACACCCCCAGAATGTGCCGCGGCGGCGCCCGCCTTCCGACGTCCCACCCAGTATTTTTTTGCTTCTAGTTTGTTTGCCGGGCCACTGCAGGCAGATCCACGGAGCGAACCTCCGCCGTCATCTGCGTCGTCCGGGGCCAGTCTATCTGCTGCGTATCCACAGAACCCTCTGCCCCGTTCAGTTCTCGATAGCTCAACTGGCCGCCGTCGATCCGGTACTTGGTTACTTCCAGCACCTGGTTCGACTTCAGCACCAGCGTCGTTACGCGCGCGACCGGTAACTCCGTTGCGGGCGCGAGTCTGGCTGCGGCTGCGTTCCCAGTCATCGCGGCGGGAATAATGTTCTCGTTCGCCACGATTGCCTCGGGCATTTGAATGTTCGTTGACTGCTGCACGGCTCCCGGCTGTGTTGCTCCTCCTCTCCCGATAAACTTCGGGCTGTTGGAGGAAGCGTAAGGTGGGCGGTCCGGATGACTAGCGGCTGCCGATAGGCTGTTCGGTGCCGTGAGAGACACTGGCATGTTTCTCGGCGCCGTGAAAGACCCCGACAGGTCTCGCGGCACGGCAAAGGACGCTGACATGTTGCGGGGCACCACGATGTCGTCCATCAAGCGCAGTTGCATCGGCTCTTCCCCTTTCAGGGTTGGCCGCGGCCCGCGCGCCGGCAGCGACACCACTTTCCATGGCCACAGTGGCGGAATCATCCACTCGACAACGTCGCGCTTGGGGTGCCCTTTGCCCTTGATGTCTCCCTGCTTGTCCACCTTGTAGCCCTTCGCCGAGATCACCTTTGCCGGCAGAGGAATGTCTCCCGCCGGCACAATCACGCGGTCAAACGTGATTTTCAGGTAGCCTTTCCCCACGAAATGGCCCGGATCCTTTTCCTCTTCCAGGTGCCCGGCAAGCATGCTTCCCCTTGGGAAAACGGTGCGCCCGAACTCCTGAAAGCTTTTTAAATGACACAACACCGGATCCCCCACCGACGCCGTCGCCGACGAGAAGTTCGGTTCACTCATAGTGCACTGCAACAGCGTCCCGGCCGGCACCAGCAGGTCCTGTGCTTGGACCCCGGCTGCCAACACCAGTAGCGTTACAGCGCTCACCAAAGAAACGATGAGACGTTTCATGACTGCCTCCAGTTTGTAAGTTTCCGAAACGGCCTAGCGAGAGTGCCGTGGTTACCGGCGGGGACACCCCTGCGTGCGGCTACAAGCCCACACAAGGACATCCTCCCCGGCGTTGCCCCCCACAACCCCGGGTTCCCGCAAAAGTCGCGCACCCAAAACCATATTTCGAAAATTCTCGGCCTAACGCAGTCCCGGAACTGCCAATCCATTCCTCTTTGAGACACCGTATTCCCGGCCGCTGCCACGCGCATTCACAATTCGCTGGTAACCGCCTACATAAACGCCGAGGAGGCCCTGCTCGGCTTTGTCCGCTTCTTCGCCGAATCGGGACCCACGCTGCTCATCTGGCTGGTGATTCTTTTGGTGCCGCTGTTGCTGCTTGTACGGCGCTTTCGCCGCGCCGCCGCGGTCTAGCGCCGCGCGCTGTGCACTCGCTGGGCCTGCTCCGAGAGAATCTTCTCCAGCGCGCCGGCCAACTTCTCAGCGGTCGCGGGCTTCTGGATGGTTTCGCGGATGCCCAGGCTTTCCGCCCTCTGCTGGTCTTCCGCCTGCAGGTATCCAGAGGTAAGAATGATGGGAATATCGGCGCGAATCTGATGAATCCCCTCGGTAAGATCGAAGCCGGACATCCCCGGCATGGATAAATCCGTTACCACGGCGTCGAACTCCACGGGACTCTCGCGAAACTGGTTCAAGGCGGTTACCGCATTGGTGAATCCGCTCACCCGGTAGCCGCGGCGTTCCAGCAACCGCGTCGCCAGAAAGACCAGAGCCTCTTCGTCGTCCACATACAGGATGTGCTCGCTCCTTGGTTGCGTGGATTCCTTGGGCGCCTCGGCGACCGCCTCTACAGCCTCCGTGGCGATCGGAAAAAACAGATGGAACGCGGTGCCTTCCCCCGGCTCGCTGGTAACGGAGATCGCGC
>DATLVJ010000113.1:0-11639 GCA_035577585.1 Candidatus Limnocylindrales bacterium | reverse complement strand
CATCCCGCCGAGGGCGAAAAGTACACGTATTACGTGACCGCGGTTGCCGGCACAACCGAGAGCGCGCATTCCAATTCAGCCAAAGCCGCCATCCCACCCTCCTGAAAAAGTAGCGGCCACCTTCAGTGCTTGCGCTGACGAAGGAAGGGTGGCCGCGCCAGCCTCCTGCCAGCAAGCTGGTCATCCGCCAAGATAGCAGCGCTACATGGCAGAGTTAGCGCCTGCCCAAAAAGCGCAAGCGCCCGGTGAACGCGCGGCCTTGGCCGCCGAAAAACGTCAGGTAGCCCGGGATAACTCCCGGGGCATTTGCGTCAATATTGTTCACCACAACGGTGGGATTCTGGCGATCCGCAAGATTAATCACCGAGCCGCGGACTGCGAACAGATATTTGCCAAAGCGGAATTTTTTTTCGATGCTGATGTTGAGGCTGGCGTATTCGGGAAAGCGCAAGCTGTTCGGCGCGCCGACCAGGAATTGCTGCTGGTTCACTACGTTGAAGGGGTAGCCAGTGCGGTATTCGAAGAAGTAGGCGAAATCGATTCCCCACCACGGCGTGGGCACGGTGCCCCAGGAAAGCGCGCGGTTGGGCGCGTCCCAGAAAAGCGGCGCGCCCTGTTGCGGGGCAAAATAGAGCAATCCGAGAATCGGGTCCAGGGCCTGATCCGTATTCGCGCGGGAACGCGTGTAGCTGCCGAAGAGCACCGCGCCTTTTTCAAAGGTGTGCCGCGCGGAGATGGTGGCGCCGCGATACTTGTCGCGCCGCGTGGACTGCAGCAGAAATGTGCCGCCGATCTGCCCCGGGTTGGAAGTTTCAAAGGCCAGTTCGCGGTGGCCGTTGCGCGCCAGCAGTTCCACGGAGAGGATTGTTTTTTTCCAGATGCGTTCCTGCCAGCCGGCGCTGGTGATATCGAAAAACGGCTGCTGCAATCCGTTTGCGGGCATCGTGAACGTGCTGGTCGCCGGGCCCGTCGTGCAAACCGCCTGCGGAGGGCTGCACTGATTGCCGTAAAAATAAAGCGTGTCCACCTGTTGCTGGTCCTGTGTTTGCCCGAGCACGGAAAGATTCAACGGAATATTGTAAATGCCCCAGCCGATGGAGAATTTTCCGCGGCCGTCCGCAAACGGCAGGTAGTTCACGGCCGCGCGGGGCTGCACCAGCGTCTGGCGGACGAACTGGTCCCAGTCGCCGCGCAGGCCGAGTTGCGCCACCCAATGAGAGCTGAGGGTCCAGTTATCCTGCACGAATGCCCCGGCCAGCGTGTTCGAGACATCGACAATCGCGTTCCCCGTGAAAGTCGTCAGCCGCGCCAGTTGCGGCTGCGCATTTGGCTGAGGCGCATAGAAGGCCTGGATTTCGCCGCGCGAACTGGACTGGTTCAGCAGCACTACCGAAATATTTGTTCCGGCCGAAAACGTGTGCAGTCCGTGCCAGTGGCCGCCGGGCCGGATGGCATCGGCGAAAAACTGGTGGCGCTTGCTTAGCTGATCCGCGCGCTGAAAATAATTTCCCAGCGCGCCGTTCACCAGCAACTGATAAGGCGCGCTGCCCTGGGGATCGAAATCGCGGTTGGTGCGGTCCTCGGCGAACCCCACTTCGAAGAGCGTGTGGTTCCACCACAACTGATTTTTGATGGAAGCGAAAATCCGGTTGCTGGGCACGTCGAGAGTGGTCGATTGCGGATTCAGCGAATCGAGTCCCACGTTGGTGGCGCTTTCGTTGTTATAGAGAAAAGTGAAGTGCAGGCTGTCGTTCGGCGCAATGTGCCATAACAAACGGGAAAAAGAGTTGCCGCTCCACTGCTCGCTGGTGTTATCGCCCGTCTTGATGTCGCGTTCGACACTGAGTGTGTGATCGACACTGAACGACTGTAGGAACCAGAGTTTCCCCGCCACCAACGGCCCGGAAAACGTGATGCGCGGGTAATAATTTCCCAGGCGCACGCCCTGCTGCACGTTGAGTCCGGGAACAAAATCGGTGGCGTTGAAACGCCAGTGGTCGTCGCCGTCGGGCGTCTCGAATCTCAGTATGGACGCGCCGGGATGCGCGAACTCCGCGCCGAAGCGTCCGGTTTGGACTTCCGCGGTGCGCAACGCGTCCACGATGATCGGAATCGTCAGCGCACCGCTAACCGGGTCGCCTACTTCGAAGCCATCCATCAAGTATTGCGATTGCGTGGCTCGCGCGCCAGCGATGTGGAGCAGCGCCTGATTGTCTCGCACAACTTGCGGCAGCGCGATGAGACTCTGCTGGTAGTCGTGAGCGCTGGGAACCGGAATATAGAAAAATTCGGTGGAGGTGAGCGTGGCGGATTGCGAAGTTTCGGTGGGCTCGATGCGGTTCGGGTCCGCCACCACATCCACTTTTTCGCGGACTTCCTGAACGTGATTCAAGGTGAACGAAAATTCCGTGGAGCCTGCCGCCAGCTGAATGGTCTGCCCCCGCAAAATGAAGAAGTCCACCTTCTCCATTCGCACGGTGTATTCGCCCGGCGCAAGATTCGGAACGGAAAAGTAGCCGGCGTCGTCGGTGACTCTTGAGAATTTGGACTTTTCCAAACCTTCAAGTATTACTTGAACCCCGGCCACCGGTTGTCCGTTCTCGTCAAGAACCCGCCCGTGCAAGGTGAGTGGCGTATCAGCGGCGCAAAAGCTCGCGGCGAGCAGAAGCGCCACCGTTGCAGCCGCGACACGCAGTCCATGGAACACTAGAAAACTCATTTGGAGTGCGGCGGCTCTGCCGCCGCTTTTACGCATTAACCGTCTCGACCAACATATCATTTGGTCTACGATCATCGTACGAAAAGCGATAGCGTTGCTACCGCACTCCAAAGTGCTACTTGCGCTTGCTCTTCGCGGCCTTCTTCTCTTCCACTACGGCTTGAGCCGCTGCCAGGCGCGCGATGGGCACGCGGAACGGCGAAGCGCTGACGTAGTCCATGCCGACTTGATGGCAGAACTTCACGCTTTCCGCGTCGCCTCCATGCTCGCCGCAGATGCCGATCTTCAGGTTAGGACGCGTTTTGCGGCCTTTTTCGATGCCCATGCGAACCATCATGCCGACGCCCTTGATGTCGAGCGTCTGGAATGGGTCGCCGGGGAAGATACCGGCCTTCTTTTCGTCCACGTAGTCGGGGAGGAAGCGTCCCGCGTCGTCGCGCGAGAGCCCCATCACGGTTTGCGTCAGGTCGTTGGTGCCGAAGCTGAAGAATTCGGCTACCTCGGCGATCTCATCGGCAAGCAAAACGGCTCTCGGCAGCTCCACCATGGTGCCAACAGTGTATGGAATTTTCACGCCGGCAGCCTTCAGCAGACCGTCCGCAACTTTGCGCGTGGCTTGATCAAGAATCGCCATCTCTTTTCGATCGAGAGTGAGTGGAATCATGATCTCAGGTATTACTTTAACCTTTTGCTTGTGGCATTCGATGGCCGCTTCGATGATGGCGCGCACCTGCATTTCCAGAATTTCGGGATAGGTAATCGCCAGGCGGCAGCCGCGATGGCCGAGCATGGGATTGGCTTCGTGCAATTGCGCCACGCGGCGCGTCACGACTTCCACGGGAATGCCCAGGTCCTTGGCGAGTTCCGTCTGCTTCTCCAGTTCGTGAGGAACGAACTCGTGCAGCGGCGGGTCGATCAGGCGAATCGTGACCGGCAGGCCGTCCATGGCCTGGAAGATGCCGATGAAGTCGCGCCGCTGGAACGGCAATAGTTTGTCGAGCGCGTTAACGCGGGCTTCGCGGTTATCGGCGACGATCATTTCCTGAATCGCACGCTGCCGCTCGACTCCCTTTTCCGGGAATTCAAAGTCGGTAAAGAACATGTGCTCGGTGCGTGTGAGGCCGATGCCCTCGGCGCCGAACTCGACGGCCTTGCGCGCGTCCTGAGGCGTGTCCGCGTTGGTGCGCACGCCGATTTTGCGGATGCCGTCGGCCCATTTCATGATCGTGTCGTAGGCTTTCGGGAATTGCGGCGTCACCAGAGGCAATTTGTCGGCGTAAACTACGCCTTCGCTGCCGTCGAGCGTCAGCCATTCGCCTTCTTTCACGACCTTGCCGCTCTTGCCGTCCTTCATCGTTTTGGTTTTGTAATCGATGTCGAGGGTTTCCGCGCCGACGATGCAGCACTTGCCCCAACCGCGCGCGACGACCGCGGCGTGCGAAGTTTTGCCACCAGTTGCGGTGAGGATGCCTTGTGCCACGGCCATGCCACCCACATCTTCGGGACTGGTTTCGCGGCGAACGAGAATCACCTTCTCGCCCTTCGCGGCCCACTCTTCCGCTTCGTTCGCGGAAAAGCAGACTTTGCCGACGGCGGCTCCAGGCACCGCGTCGATGCCGTGCGCGACGATCTTGCTGCTGAGGGTTTTCTTGTCCACCTTGGAATCGATCACCGGATAAAAGAGCCGGTCAATATCTTCCGGCTTGATGCGCAGAACCGCTTCTTCCTTGGTGATGAGTTTTTCGTTGGCCATGTCCATGGCGATCTTGAAGGCGGCCGAAGGCGTGCGCTTGCCGGTGCGCGTCTGCAGCATGTACAGCTTGCCCTCTTCGATGGTGAACTCCATGTCCTGCATATCTTTGTAGTGACCTTCAAGTTTTACTCGAACCTTTTCGAGTTGCGCGTAAGCCTTGGGCATGATCTTTTTCAGTTCAGTCAAGTGAACCGGAGTGCGGATTCCGGCCACAACGTCCTCGCCTTGCGCGTTTGTCAGGTAGTCGCCGTAGAAGATCTTTTCGCCAGAGCTCGGGTCGCGAGTGAAGCAGACGCCCGTGCCGGAGTTATCGCCGGTATTTCCGAACACCATTTGCACGACGTTGACGGCAGTGCCGAGTAGCCCGGTGATTTTTTCGACGCGGCGGTAGGTGACGGCCTTCTCCGCCATCCAGGAACCGAACACGGCGCCGATTGCTCCCCAGAGCTGCTCCATCGGATCGTCGGGAAACGCCTGGCCGGACTTTTCCTTGAAGTATTGCTTGTACTCGGCGACAAGTTCTTTCCAGCCGCTGGCGGGAACCGCGGTGTCTTCCTTCACGCCGATACGCTGCTTCATCGCGCGCAGGCGGTGTTCGAGGTCTTCCTTGGACATGCCCATCACGACCGTCGAATACATCTGCACGAAGCGGCGATAGCCGTCGTAGGCGAAGCGCTCGTTGCCGGTTGCTCCGGCAAGGCCCGCAACGGACTTATCGTTAAGCCCAAGATTCAGAATCGTTTCCATCATGCCGGGCATGGACCGGGCAGAACCTGAGCGGACGCTGACGAGCAGCGGACTCTTCGGATCGCCGAGTTTTTTGCCGGTGACTCTCTCGAGTTTCTTGACGTTGTCAATTACCTGTTTTTTCAGTTCGCTCGGATACTTCTTGCCGTTTTTGTAGAAGTAATCGCAGGTTTCGGTGGAGATCGTGAAGCCCGCGGGAACGGGTAGCCCGATACGCGTCATCTCCGCGAGTCCCGCGCCCTTGCCGCCCAGGAGATCGCGCCATTCCCCGTCTCCTTCTGACTTGCCTGCACCAAAGAAATAGACCCACTTTTTCACTGTATGCCTCGCTTGAGTTTTGACTGCATGTACTGGCGAGTGAGGCAGCGCTCGATTGAGATTGGAGCGCCGCGCTCATCACGCCGGATATGATTCGTTAATTGTAGTGGCCGACCTTTAGGTCGGTTCTGACAAAACCTGACCAGCCTAAAGGCTGGCCACTACATTCTGGTTAATGCCCCTCAAAAATGTCGGCGCGCCGACATTTAAAGTAATACTTGAAGGTTTTGTTTGGAGTGCGAAGGCTCTGCCTCCGCTTTTGAGGCTTGCCCCCTTGCTCCAAACATTACACTGCTCGTCGAACCTTACGTCGTAAAAACGGTAGCAGAGCTATCGCACTCCAAAGGCGCCGCCTCGGAAGGCGTCCGCTATGAAACGTTGCTACCCCTCGCCGCCTAGCTCGGAGAAGTCGGCGATTGTGGTGAACTCGCGCAGGATTTCGGCGAGCATGGCCAGGCGGTTCTTGCGGACCGCTTCGTCCTCGGCCATCACCATCACTTCTTCGAAGAAGGCGTCCACCGCCTTGCGGAGACCGGCGATCTCTTCCAGCGCTTCCTGATACTTCCCCAGCCGCTTATCTACGACGACGCTGGCGGCGGCTTTGCGTACAGCCGCGTATAGATGCCGCTCCGCATCCTTCTCAAAGAGTTGCGTGTTCACGGGCTGCACGTCGCCCGCCGGGAGGTTGGCCTTCTCCAGGATCTTGCGGATGCGCTTGAAAGAGACGGCCAGCGGCTCAAAGTTACGCGTCTTGCGGATGGCTTTGAGGGCCTTCAAGCGCTTCTCAACGTCCACCAGGTCGTCAGCGCCCGCGCGGAAAACAGCACTGACCTCGTCGTAGGCATAGCCGGATTTTTCCTTGAGGACGAATTTAGCGCGGTCGAGAAGGAAGTCAAGGATCTGCTGCTCCTGCGCAGGTGTGACCGTCTTCTTTGGCGGGTTGGTGAGCAGCGCCTTCGATGCCGCACCGACGGCGAGTGAAAGCGACACCGGGAGTTTCTGGTCGAGGATGATTTTCACAATGCCGAGAGCGGCGCGGCGGAGGGCATAGGGGTCGCTCGAGCCGGTGGGGATTACGCCCACGGTGAAGCAGCCGACGACGGAGTCGAGCTTGTCGGCAAGTGCAATAGCACAGCCGGTGAGGTTGCGCGGGATGGGATCGTCGAGGCCGACAGGGCGGTAGTGATCGTAAACGGCATCAGCGACGACTTCGGGTTCGCCTTGGGCGCGGGCGTAGAGGCCGCCAACGACGCCTTGGAGTTCCGTGAATTCGCGGACCATTTCGGTGGCCAGGTCGCACTTGGCCAGTTCCGCGGCGCGGTCGGCGTCGGCTACGTGCGCCTGGAGCATGCCGAGATTGAACCACTGCTCGGCAAGCCAGCGGGCGATGGCGCGCATGCGTTCGACCTTGGCATGGTAGCTGCCGAGGCGGGATTCGTAGGTGATCTTGTCGAGCTTCGGAAGAATATCCGCGAGGCGGACTTTCTGGTCGGACTCCCAAAAGAAGCGCGCGTCGGCAAACCGGGCGCGGAGGACCCGTTCGTGGCCGGCGCGGACGAGGCCCTGGGAATCCTTTGCGAGGTTGATGACTGCCAGGAAATGCGGCGCCAGTTCCCCGCTGCGCTTTTCGACCGCGAAATATTTCTGGTGGCCGCGCATCACGGTAATCAGAATCTCGTCGGGGAGTTCGAGAAACGCGGGATCGAAGCTGCCTTCAATGACGTGGGGAAACTCGTTGAGATAGGTGACGAGTTGCAGCAGGTCGGGATCGGGATGGACGTGAAAGCCGGTGCGCTTGCAGTAGGCGGCCAGTTCGCGTTCGATTTTCTCGCGGCGTTCAGCGGGACGGACGATGACGCCGTTGGCACGGAGTTTCTTTTCGTAGTCGGAAAAACTGGTGACCCGGATCTGCGGCTTGCCGAGGAAGCGATGGCCGGCGGTGGCGTCACCAGCGGCGATACCGCCGAAGGAGAATTTCAGCGGCTTGCCGTCGAGGACGCCAACGAGCCAACGGATAGGCCGGATGAAGCGAGCGCCATCCAGGCCGGTCCAAGTCATGGTCCGCGGCCAAGGGATGTCGTGAATCACGCGGGGAAGAATCTCGAGAAGCAGTTCCTGGGCGGTGCGGCCGCGCCGGGTGACTTTCGCGGCGATATATTCACCCTTGGGAGTCTGGACCAGATAGACGGCGTGCAATGGAACGCCCTGGCGTTCGGCGAAGCTGACGGCGGCGCGGGTGGCGGCACCGTTAGGATCGTAGGCGACCGACTTGGGCGGGCCGGTGACTTCATTTTCGACGTCAGCTTGTTTGGCGATTAGGCCGCGAACCCAGGCGGTGAGGCGGCGCGGGCCCCCGAAGGTTTCGATGGTGACACCTTGCTGATAATTTTCGGCGGCGAGATGGCGTTCGAGGATGGACTTGAGTTCCGTGATGGCGCGAGGCAGCATGCCGGCGGGAATTTCTTCGGCGCCGATTTCGAAGAGGAGTTCGACGCGGTGGTCGGGCATGGCGGAAGACTTGGCAGACTTGGGCATAGAACTCTTGCGGCTGGTCCCCTTCTTGGCGGCGGTCATTGGGGCACCACCCGACGGCCTGAGATCTGGCGGGTGCGGCGACCGACCTGAAGGTCGGCCACTACAAAGGTGGTGTCAAAGCATTCTCGATTGAAAAATGTCGGCGCGCCGACATTTAAAGTAATACTTGAAGGTTTGTGCAAAGCGTTTGTCGTCAGATTCATTGAGGGGTCGCCGTGGGCTTCGTTCCGAAATGGGAATTGAGTGGCGTGGACTCCACCGGAAAAGCGAGAGCTTCGCTCTCGCACTACAAATGTCGGCGCGCCGACATTGAAAGTAATACTTGAAGGCGCCTTCATGCGCGCACCCCGGGTTTGGGAGCGGCGCCGGTGGCCTGCTCCAGGTACGCCGCGGCTGCCCGGCAGGAAAGCGTGCGGACTCGCTGCATCAGGGCGGCGCGCTCGGTGGCGGAGATGACTCCGCGGGCGTCCATCAGGTTGAACAGGTGCGAGCATTTGAGGCAATGGTCGTAGGCGGCGAGGATGGGGAAACGCTTCAGGGCAGCGGGAGCCGCGCCAACGGTTTCTCCACGGTTCTTCCAGGAGTCAAGGAGCTCCTTGGCTTCCTTCTCGTGCAACTCGAACTCGGAGCGCAGCGCCTTGGCGTCGCTGCGGTCGAAGCTGTACTCGGAGAGCTGCTGTTCTTCGGCGAGGCGAATGTCACCGTAGGATTTGTCGGAGTTCCAGCGGATCTGGTAGACGCTTTCGACGTCCTGGAGGAAGGCGCAGATCCGTTCAAGGCCGTAGGTGATTTCGACGGAGATGGGGTCGAGGTCGATGCCGCCGCTCTGCTGGAAATAGGTGAACTGGGTAATCTCGAGGCCGTCGAGAAGGACTTGCCAACCGATGCCCCACGCACCGAGGGTGGGCGATTCCCAGTTGTCCTCCTCGAAGCGAATGTCATGCGCTTTGAGATCGATGCCAATGGCGCCGAGGCTGCGGAGGTAGAGGTCCTGAACGTTTGCGGGCGAGGGCTTGAGGATTACCTGATACTGGAAGTGCTTGTAGAGGCGGTTGGGATTTTCGCCATAGCGGCCGTCGGCGGGGCGGCGGGAAGGCTGCACAAAGGCGACGCGATAGGGATCTTTGCCGAGGACACGGAGAAAAGTTTCCGGGTGCATGGTGCCGGCACCGACTTCGGTGTCGTAGGGTTGCTGGAGAACGCAATCCTGGGCGTCCCAGAAGTGCATGAGTTTGAGGATCAGCTCTTGAAAGGTTAGCCCTTTCGGCTTTGCCTTACCTTCAAGTTTTACTTTAACGTTCACGATGGCTCCAAAACTTGCTGATTCCCTGATTTGCGGCCGATTTAGCTTGTGCGTTCATTATCGAACCGCTCCCATGCAGTGGCCAGCCTTCAGGCTGGTTTCTTCATCGCTAACTCTTCGGGCAGACCAACCTAAAGGTTGGCCACTACAGTTGTTTCGTTTGTTCACGGCGTCTCCAGGAGTTCGCGCGTTGCGAGCTTTCGCTCGGTGTGATGCTCAATCCAGTTCAGTGCCGCTTCGCGCAGTTCCCTGGCCCAGGGTTGCGACTCGAGGGCGGCGTCCAGCTTTGCCAGCCCTTCCCGCGTGAATACTCCTGCGAGTTGACGGGCGTCGCTTGAGACCGCCTTCATCCCAGAGCGGCGATGCTCTTCACAGTACAGGCCGGGATATGCCGACGACTGATAGGCCGGCTTAATCCCAAACGGCTTGCCGCAATCGGCGCAGACGTCAAAGCGCGGCAGCCAGCCCGCCAGACGCACGGTCCAGAAAGCGAAGTAGCTCAGCGGGAGGATGCCATTCCCGCGGCGTTCGACCTCGCGCACCGTGAGCAGGATGAGCCGGAACATCGGCTCGGACGGCTCGTGCTCCGGAAGAACGAGTTCGACGGTTTCGCTGACGAGCGCGAGACTGGTCGAAAGCTCGTAGTCGCTCTGAGACTTGTTGAAGGACTCAAGCAACTCGGCCTGCTGGATACGGACCAGATCGCGCGTTTCGCGTTCGACATACCAGAGCTGCACGTGCGCGAGCAGTTCGAGCGTCGAGCCGTAACGGTTCTTGATACGGCGCGCGCCCGCGGCCACTCCCCGCATGCGGCCGGATGTACGGCCCAGAAAACTGACCAGGCGATCGGCCTCGCCCAGCGCGAAGGTTTTAAGAATGATGGCTTCCGTTTCGCGGGCAGGCATGAAATTTGGGCGCGATCGCTTGGGGAGACGCGTACGGAAAATGCCTGAGCAAGCGGGACGCACATGCAGGACTAGATTAAATACCACAGGTGAGGAAGCATCGCAATGTTGGCGTGGGGGAGTTGTGGAAGAAATGGGAAAAATCTCCAAGGAGACAGGGGATTCGGATGGAATTTCAAAACGGGAAAACCTTCAAGTATTACTTTCAATGTCGGCGCGCCGACATTCTTGGAAGTTTGAAGCTGCATTGGTTGACGAGTCAGAGATGTGCCGCCCCTCCGGGACTTCTGCTCTTGCTACCTCTTGGTCCCAGCGCTTACGCGTTGGGCTAGACTCTGCCGCGCCTCCGGCACTGCCGGCCGGGCGGGTGAATTCAGTGCTGGAGTTTTCGGATTAGCTGTAGCTCACCCCTTCAGGGTGAGGTTGTTCGCAGCGCTGGCGGGATCGCGCTGATGGCAATGCAAACCTTCAGGCCTGAAGGCCTGAGCGACAGTGTTTGGTAATCGCGCCGGATTTGGCGGCGATAATGCGACCGAAAAGATTCTGTTAACCAGTGGTCTTGGCGAAAGAAATTATAGGACGCTGTCGGATGGTGCTTCCCTTCTCCTCCTTGCAGCCAACAACCCGCAAAATCGGCGCGTGTCTTTCCGGGTACGCCTGTCCAAAAAGAGATTGAGGTTTGTTGGGACGCGGAGTACGTTGGCGGAGACGGTTGTTCCAGGTTTTCAACGAACACGGAGATCAACATGCGAATTTTGAGAGTGATGATGGTGTTGTGCGCACTGATATGTCCCTTCGCCAAATCGGCGATGGGCCAAGGCTATCCGACTGGCGGGAGGCAGGTTCCCTGCTCTTCGGATGATGGGAGGAGGAACTACTGCCCGGCGAATACGCATGCCGGGGTAGCGTTGGAAAAGCAGACCAGCGGATCACCTTGCGAGCAGGGATATTCATGGGGATTCGACGGAGGCGGGATATGGGTGGACCATGGATGCCGGGCTTACTTTCGGGTGGAATATGAGCAGCCGGGGAGCAATCGAGGAGGCGAATCCATTGTGCGCTGCTCGTCGGACGATGGCGGGCGCCATTACTGCGAAGCGGACACACGAGGGGATGTGGACCTGATCCGGCAGCATAGTGAGGCGCCATGCGATGAGGGAGTTTCGTGGGGATTCGATCAGCGGGGAATCTGGGTAGACCATGGGTGCCGGGCGGAGTTCGTGGCACAGCCTAATGAACGGCCGGACCGCGGCGGATACGGGGGCGGGCCGACACAATCTCTTTACTGCGCATCGAATCACGGCAAGCGAAATGTCTGCCCGGTGGACGCCCGGGGCGGACTGCAGCTGGTGAAACAGC
>DATLVJ010000112.1:0-6425 GCA_035577585.1 Candidatus Limnocylindrales bacterium | reverse complement strand
CCGCAAGAAACTCTTTCAGCTCACAGGCGTTGAAGCCGAAATCGTGATCGTCAAAACCACCGGGGATCAAATGCAGCAGCAACCGCTGACGCAAATCGGCGGAAAGGGAATTTTTATCAAGGAATTGGAAGAAGCGCTGCTCGAAGAAAGCGTGGATCTGGCGGTTCACAGCGTAAAAGACATCCCCACGGAAACGCCCGGCCGCCTGCACTTTCCCGCGGTTTGCCGCCGTGACGATGTGCGCGATTGTCTGGTTTCTCACACCGGCACTTTGCTCGCAAACCTGAAACAAGGCGCCCGCGTCGGCACCGGCAGCCTGCGGCGTCAGGCTCAGTTGCGCCACTATCGCCCCGATTTGGACTTCCGGGAACTTCGTGGCAACGTGGACACCCGGCTCCGCAAGGTGGAAAGCGGTGAATATGATGCCATCGTGCTTTCCAAGGCGGGACTCGATCGACTTGGCTGGAGCCAGAAAATCACCGAACCGATCTCGACGGATATTTCGCTTCCCGCCGTCGGGCAAGGCGCCATCGCCATCCAATCGCGCGTAAGCGATCGCGACGCCGACGAATTCTTGTCTAAGCTCGACGACATGGAAACGCGCACCGCCATCATCGCGGAGCGCGCGCTGCTTTCTGCCATGCAAGGTGGATGCCAGGTGCCGATTGGCGCGTGGGCCCGCATGGAGCGCGCCGAACTTGTGATGGAGGCTGTGGTCTGCTCCGTGGATGGCACGCAATATGTTCGCGAAAAAGCGACCGCTTCGCCGGACCAGGCCGCCCAGCTCGGCGAACATCTCGCCCGCGTTCTTGTGGAAGGCGGCGCCCGAACGATCCTTGAAGAGGTGCAGCGCGCCCGTGGCTGAAAAAAATCACAAGTCGATGGCAGGGAAGCGCGTGGTCGTGACGCGCGCACTCGAGCAAAGCCAATCGCTCGTTGACGCTCTGCGCGCGGCCGGGGCGGAACCGGTCTTGCTTCCGCTGGTTGCGTTTGCCCCGCCGGACGATTCGGTCGAACTGGA
The DNA here is from genome assembly GCA_035577585.1 of Candidatus Limnocylindrales bacterium. Taxonomy (GTDB): domain Bacteria; phylum Acidobacteriota; class Terriglobia; order Acidiferrales; family UBA7541; genus Acidiferrum. Next base: position 5,404 of record DATLVJ010000112.1, on the reverse strand, counting down.
TTCCTGCCTGCGGAATTCTGCGCGATTCGACTGGGTGTTTTTCACAAGCCAAAATGCACTGCGGGCCGTGAAGCTGCGCTGCGCAGAGTTGAATTTGTCTCCTGACAAGGTTTTTGCCAATGTAAGAATAGCCGCTGTGGGCCCCGCCACCGCGGAAGCAGTGGCCGCGGCCGGCTTAACCGTGAATTTCATTTCCAAAATTCACATCGGTGGCGCGCTTGCGGAGGAGCTTTCCATCGAAGCGAAAGAAAAACGCGTGTTCCTGCCCCGCAGCGATCGCGCCAATCCCGAGCTGATCGAAGCGTTGAATCTCCACGGGTGGCAAGTGACGCCGGTGGTCGCCTACAAAACGGTATCGCCGATTTCCGGATCGCTTGGGGCGGCGGAAACGCTATTTGGACGGGACGCCGACGCCATCCTGTTTTTCAGCCCTTCGGCTGTGCACCATCTTCGCGATCATCTCGGCGCTGACCGGTTTCGCGAACTTAGTCAGAGAATGATCTTCGTAGCTATCGGCGGAGTCAGCGAAAACGCGCTGAGAGTTGCGGGGGTTGACCGGATTCTTGTTGCCAGAGACACCACAGTCGTCGCCTCTATTGACGCACTGTCCGAATATTTCGCAAAGGCAGGCCAGGATCAGCCTGCAGGAGTTAAACAAGGATGAGTTTTCCCATACACCGTCCCCGGCGCATTCGCCGCACGGAAGCCCTTCGCGGCCTTGTCCGCGAAACTCGTTTGACCGCCGCCGGCTTCGTCTACCCCATGTTTGTCTGCCCCGGTACGAAAGTCCGCAAAGAAGTCAGCTCCATGCCTGGGGTTCACCAGCAATCCGTGGATCAAATCGTCGAAGAATGCCGCGAAGTGGAATCGCTCGGCATCCCCGCCGTCATTCTATTCGGCTTGCCGGAGAGCAAGGACGCCCGCGGAACGAGTTCGCTGGAAAAAACGGGCGTGGTGCAAAAAGCCGTTGAAGCCATCAAGACGGCCAAACTCAATCTTGTTGTGATCACCGATGTCTGTCTTTGCGAATACACGGATCACGGTCACTGCGGGGTCGTCGAACACGGCGAAATTGTGAATGATCCTACGCTCGAAATCCTCGCGCAGCAGGCGTTGTCGCACGCCCGCGCGGGTGCCGACATCGTCGCGCCCTCCGACATGATGGACGGCCGCGTCGCCGCGATTCGCACTCTGCTCGACAGCCACAAGTTCGAAAACATTCCAATTCTTGCCTACGCCGCGAAATACTGCTCCGGCTTTTACGGCCCCTTCCGCGAAGCTGCCGACTCCGCGCCGAAATCCGGTGACCGCCGCAGCTACCAGATGGATCCCTCCAACGCCCGTGAATCCTTGAAAGAAGTTGCGCTCGATCTCGAAGAAGGCGCCGACATCGTGATGGTCAAACCCGCGCTGCCCTATCTCGACATCATTCGCGCTGTGCGCGACCGCTTCGATGTGCCGGTTGGCGCATACAACGTCAGCGGCGAATACGCGATGGTGAAAGCAGCTGCGCAAAAAGGCTGGATTGAAGAGAAACGCGTGGTCCTGGAGATACTGACCGGCATTCAGCGAGCGGGCGCCGACATTATCCTGACATACCATGCCAAAGACGCAGCCCGCTGGCTGAAATCCTGAGTTCCGAAAAAGGTGCCCGATGAGTGCGACGCAAGCGCAGGCAAAACCCGATCGCCGACGTTCCAAGGAAATCTTTGAAAAGGCGGAAAAAGTTCTCGTCGGTGGCGTCAACAGCCCGGTGCGGGCGTTTCGTTCCGTCGGCGGCGATCCGTTGATCATCGAAAAGGGAAGCGGCCAATATCTTTACGACGCTGACGGCAACCAGCTTCTCGATTACGTTTGCTCGTGGGGGGCGATGCTCCTCGGCCACGCGCATCCCGCGGTCAGCGCAGCCATCGCCGAACAAGCGCGGCGCGGCACAAGTTTCGGCGTCACCACCGAGCTCGAACTGCAACTTGCCACCCTTATCACCAAGGCGATCCCCTGCATCGAAAAAATCCGTTTCGTTTCGAGTGGCACGGAAGCCACTATGAGCGCAGTTCGCCTGGCGCGGGGCGTCACCAAGCGCGATCTCATCATCAAGTTCGAAGGCTGCTATCATGGCCACGCCGATAGCTTTTTATCGCAAGCTGGTTCCGGGCTCGCCACGCTTGGCATTGCCGAATGCCCCGGCGTCCCCCAGGCTCTTGCCGCGCTGACGCTAAACGTTCCCTACAACGATCTACCTGGAGTGGAAAAAACCTTCAACGAGCACAAAGACAAAATCGCCGCGGTCATCGTTGAGCCTATTGCCGCAAATATGGGCGTGGTCCTGCCGAAAGAGGGCTTTCTACAAGGCCTCCGCGAGCTCACGCGCAAACATGGCGCCCTGCTCATCATCGACGAAGTAATCACCGGCTTCCGCTTGCATTATGGCGCCGCGCAAACGCTTCTGGGTGTCGAAGGCGACCTAACCACGATGGGCAAAATCATCGGCGGTGGCGTTCCGGTTGCGGCCTATGGGGGCCGCGCCGAATTGATGAACAACGTCGCGCCGCTTGGGCCGGTCTATCAGGCTGGCACGCTTGCCGGCAATCCCCTTGCGATGAGCGCGGGCATCGCCACGCTGAACGAATTGGCCAAGCCCGGCCTCTACGACGGCATCAACGCCCTCGCCAAGAAACTCGTCCACGGTTTGCGCAACGCCCTTGCCGGCGCGGGAATTCCCTCCCAGGTCAACGGCATCGGTTCGCTCTCCACGATCTTTTTTACGCCAGATCCGGTCACCAACTACGAAGGCGCCAAGCGCACCGACACGAAACTCTACGCCCGTTACTTCCGCGAAATGCTGAACCGCGGCATTTTCCTCGCGCCTTCGCAATTCGAAGCCGCGTTCGTTTCCGCATCCCACACCCCGGCCGACATCGACCGCACCATTTCGAGCGCGCAGGAAGTGCTAAAATTCATGGCTGCCCAGCCGGCGGCGTAAATTCACAAAAAGAGGAAACCCCGATGCACGAAGTGCTCGAAGAGCATGCGCACCATCATGAAGAAGAGCCGTGGACGCTGCCGGTCGCCATCACCATCTCCATCCTCGCCGTGCTGGTAGCCATGGCAACGCTGATGGGCCACCGCTCCAGCATCGAAGTGGTGCTTCTCCAGACCCAGGCGAGCGACCAGTGGGCGTACTATCAGGCCAAAAATATCCGGCTCCACGAAATGCAGAGTGTTGCGGACCTGATCGGAGTCCTCGATCGGGGTGAAAAAGAAAAAGCCGAGGCTTTGCGCGAGAAATATAAAACCGAAATCGAACGCTACGAAAAAGACAAAGACCAGATCAGCGAAAAGGCCAAGGAACTGGAAAATGAGCGCGCCGTCGTTTCCCGCAAGGAAGACCGCTTCGACGCTGGAGAGGTTGTGCTCGACATCGCCCTGATCATCTGCTCCCTCACGCTGCTCACAAGGATCAAAGCCTTCTGGTACTCGGGAATGGCAATTGGCACCGTGGGTTTCTTTATCGGCATCAGCGGCTTTTTCATCCACTGAGTCCGTCACGCGCCGGAATGTCTAAGCGACAGATGGCGGGCGATTGCCCCGTAACAGCGCCAACTCCTCCTTCAACCGGTCAATCCGATCGAGCAATTCCTTGTGCCGGACCACATCCGCGTCAGGCTTTTTGCCGATGAAAGAAAGCGTGCCGCCCGGCTCCAAGATGCACTGGTCGACCTCGCTTAACGAGCTGAACCCCTGCTTCCGCGCCGCTGCTTCCAGTTGAGCGGGGGTGATCAGTTCCTTTTTCAAATGCTCGGGCCGCAGCTTGCCGCTTTCAATCAAAATGTCCGATTTGCCCTCCACAATCTGGTCCAGCTTTTTATGCTTGTAAAGGAATCGAACGGTCAGATAATTCATCGCCAGTAGCGAAGTCGCACCCAGCAGCCCTCCCGACACGGTATTGTCGTCCCCGATGATCGCGTTCTGCACCGTGTTCGAAAGCGTCAGCAATACAACCAGGTCAAACGGATTCAACTGCACCAATTCCCGCTTCCCGGAGAGCCGCAGCATGACTACAAGGAAAACGTATACAATCACCGGCCGCAAGATTTTTTCCAGAATTGGCAATGTAATCACGAACATGTCTTTCCAGATTCCGTGCATGGCGGCAATCCTCCAGGAGCCGGCCTCAACCGGCGCAGCTCACGCAATTTCAACAGCTTATGGCTAGGGAGAGTAGCACGACCCCATCCGGCCCCGCATCCAACGAGCAGCAAATCCCTGTCCTTTCGTACAGGTATTGATTCGCAACTCGGTTCGTTTGTGGGGTATACGAAACGGGCGGCCTCGGATACAGTGAAAGCAAGACGATTCATCTTCAGCTAACTTAATTTGTTCGATGTCGATGCTTGGAGGCTTCCGCAAGTCCCGCCGGCAATGTTGTGTTCGTGCCGGCCAATGAAGCGACAATTAAATGGCCCAGAGAATTGTCTCGGACCCCGGAATCGCTCTCGGGACCGCACAACTTGCGTCGCTGTTGGACTCCACCCGGGAAATCATCGCCGTTCTCTCCGTGGACGGCACCCTGCAATTTGCCAACGCTACCTTCCAGACCAGTTTGGGATATCGCCCCGATGAACTTATCGGGCGCAGCGTTCACGCACTGGTGCACGCTTCCGACGTTGGCCCCGTTCGCACTCTTTTGAAGCAGGTCGCCACGCTCAACGGGATGCCTCTCAGCTTTCGCTGCCGTTTCCACAGCAGCGACGCTTCCTGGCGCTGGTTCGAAATCACCTGCCGCAGCCGCCTTGCCGATCCAGCCATCGACGGGATTCTCCTGCATGGCATCGACGTCACCGGAGTTCAGCGCATGGAATCCGAACGCCAGGTGATTTCCGATATCGTGCACGCGCTGAACCAGACGGCGAACCTCGATCAGCTACTGAACAGGATTCATGTCGCCCTGAAACGCATTTTGTCCGCCGAAAACTGTTTCGTTGCCCTTCACAATCCCCAGGGCGACGTATTTGAATTTCCGTTTTTTGCCGACGAATACGACGTCGCGCCTGCGCCGCAAAAAGTGGACCGCAGCTGCACGGCCTATGTCTTTCGCACCGGGAAAGCCAATCTGATCCCGCAATCCGATTTCGACCGCCTCGCGGCCCTCGGCGAAGTGGAACTTGTAGGTTCGCCTTCACCCGCCTGGCTTGGTGTGCCTCTGAAAACGCCGACCGCCACCATCGGCGTGCTCGTCGTGCAGCACTACCAGAACGAAAATGCCTACGACCAGCGCGACCTTGAATTTCTCGATTCCGTTGGCGGACACATCGCGCTGGCCATCGAACGCCGCCAAGCCGAAGAAGAACTGCGCAAGAGCGAGTCCATGCTCAGCCTCCTGTTCGAGCACAATCCTCTTTCC
>DATLVJ010000111.1:0-6808 GCA_035577585.1 Candidatus Limnocylindrales bacterium | reverse complement strand
GTGGTCGGCGGGCTCAATGCAAACGCCGGCCGCGAAATCGTACTCGCTCGAAGCTTTCATGATCATTTCGCCGCTGTGGCTGACACCCATCGCCCCGACGGCCTTCTTGTCGACGTACGGCAGAGTTTGCAGATATTTAATAATGGCGATCAGGTCTTCGTGATCGAGCGTTGGCCCGGATTTCAACATCCGCCTGTCGCCGCTGATGCTGTCGGGAAGATTCTGCGGCGGCTTGGAGTTTTCGTAAGCGTATGGAATCTCGTTGCGATAGTTCACCGTGACCACCACGTAGCCTCGCGCAATCATCCGGTCCTGCATTTGCGTCAGCCGCTCCGTGAGCTGCTCGACTTTCTTCATCCCCTCGCGGCCTTCGCCCCAACCCATCGTGATGGCCGGAAAAGGGCCGTTGCCTTTGGGCTTGCGAACAAGGATCGGCACATAGATTTCGTCGCGGGTCAGCACAAAGGTGTAGTCCCCGGGGATGTCCGAACCCTTGATAGCTTTGGTCGCCACCACATAGCCGTGCGAGGGGATCGCTTCAGCGGCTTCCCTGCCGGTGCTGAGCTGGGCGCAGACGTTTGCGAGCCCCGGCGGTAACACAACAGGCGCGGCGAATACGAGCCCGAGTCCAAGCAGGCTAGTCTTTAACAGAGAACGCATCCTTCACCTCGATTCACGGAATACAGCAAATAGCTGGCATACCAAGCATCATCCGGGGATTGTGGTTCTACCACCTGACCTTTTGCCACGTCAACTCTTTTTGGTATATCCTCCTTCCCCAGCAATCGGCCCCACGTGGATTTTCTATTTTTCTGGAGGCACCTTGAACTTATTCCGCTCATCTTTCGGCTGTGCTCTGCTGTTCTTCTCGATATCTCCTCTATTGCGCGCCCAGGGGACAGCCTCTCCCGAGCCGCCACGTCCACTGGTTCTGACCGAAGCAATCGCTACGCCCGGAGTCCAGGGCCGCTTTGACCATTTCGGATTCGATGGAAAAAATCAGCTCTTCGTCGCCGCCCTTGGAAACAATACCGTTGAAGTGATCGACATCAGCGCGCGGGTGCGTTCGCACACGATTACGGGTATTCCGAATCCGCAGGGCGTGGCGTACGCCCCGGAGGCGAAAAAACTTTTTGTGGCCAGCAGCAAGGGAAAGCTGCGGATCTATGCAGGCGAGAATTTTGACCTGGTAAAGGAAATTGATTTTCACGGCGACGTGGATAATTTGCGCTACGACGTCGCGACGCACCGGGTTTACGTCGGATTTGGAGAGGACGAGACCGGCGCAATCGGCATCGTAGATGCCACCACCAACGAGCGCCTGCCGGAAGAATACAAGCTGGGCGCGCATCCGGAATCGTTTCAGCTGGAAACCGCCGGACCCAACATTTACGTGAATCTGCCGGATTTAAAACAAATTGCAGTGATCAATCGCAAGACCGGCGCCATCGCGCGCTGGCCCATGACGCTGGAGCACAATTTCCCGATGGCGCTGGACGAAGCCGATCACCGTCTGTTTGTGGCGACGCACGAACCGGCGCGCCTGGCCGTTTTTGATACCAACACCGGCCGAACGATAGCGGAATTCGCCTGCGTGCAGGACGCCGACGACGTCTACTACGATTCCGGCCGAAAGCGAATTTATGTCCCCGGCGGCGAGGGTTATATCAGCGTGTTCCAGCAAACGGATGCGGATCATTACCAGCTTTTAGCAAAAGTTCCCTCGACGCTTGGCGCGCGAACCGCCGGATATTTTGGAAAAGGTCACAAAGGGTTCGACCGTTTTTTTCTGGGAGTGCCGCCGCGCGCCGATCATGGCGCGGAGATCTGGATTTATACCGTTCAGGACTGATTTTTTCTCCGGCAACATCACAGCAGTCGGACTCCCGGAAATAGCTACCTCGCAGAATCGCGCTCTCTCACCGGCTTGGCCGTAAAGGTCTGTTATCTGGACCAATTTCAACCGCCGGCGCGAGGGTTAAGTCGAACCAGTTCCTGTTAAGAGATTCTTCGCGTCACGCCGCGCCCGACCCACTCGCCCGTTGGCGCATTCCCATATAACATGTTTTTTATATGTAACTTACGCGACATCACCAAAGGGCTAATCCTCCGCGGCCGCCAACTGCATGAATAATTTTGCTGGGCCCAAGCAAGGAAATGGTTGACAAGCCGCTTCGTATGATGGTACAGCGGCTATACCTATTGTGCGGGGTCTGCTCCCGAGCAGGGGATTTTACAGGGGTGTGGAATGTCGAATTCTGTCCTTTTGAGGAAGTCCTTTGGCCTTTTGGCTCTGATTTCAGCCGTGCTGCTCCTTTCTCTCCCGGCCTACCCGCAAGGGAACACCGGCCGCATCCTCGGCGCGGTGTCCGACCAGTCGGCCACCTACATTGCCGGGGCAACGGTCACCATCACCGACGTACAACGCGGCGTCTCGCAAACGCTGAGGACCGACTCGGATGGAGCCTACGTCGCCATCAACCTCCTGCCCGGAACGTACACTCTTCGCGCGGAGGTGAAGGGCTTCAAGGTCTTTGAGAGAAAGAACATTTTGGTCGAGGTCGGCAAAGACGTACGAGTTGACGCCGTGCTCCAGCCCGGCTCGGCTACCGAAACGATCACCATCACCGAAGAAGTGCCCATGGTGGACACCACGTCCACGACGCTGGGCGGCACAATCAGCAACGAGATCATCAACGATTTGCCGCTGAATGGCCGCAATTACCAGAATTTGATTTCCTTGCGCCCGGGCACTTCGGTCTATCCCGGCGGCGGTCCCTGGACGCAAACCACCAACGGCATCCGGCCGGAAGACACCAGCTTCATCGTTGACGGAATCACAAACGACGAAGCCTTCATGGGCCTCAGCGTAACCAACGCGGCGGCGGTTATCGGCGATGCGGCCACGATTTTGCCCATCGATGCAATCCAGGAGTTCAACACTCAGGTGAATCCGAAGGCCGAGTTCGGGTGGAAACCCGGCGCCATCACGAGCGTCGGCATCAAGTCCGGCACAAACGATATCCACGGCTCGGCTTATGCGTTTGGCCGCTCCGATTCGTTCGACGCACGCAATTACTTTGACCACTTTAACCCTGACGGCTCCACCTCTTCGAAAACTCCTGTGGAATTGGAGCAGTACGGGTTCAGCCTGGGCGGAAAAATTATCCGCGACAAACTCTTCTACTTCGGCGCGTTTGAAGCCCAGCGGTACACTGTTGGGAACGCGCTTGGCGGTGCCGTACCGACCTCAGCAAACGTCGCGGTGCCCGGAGCCGCCAATGGATGCTCCACACTGGCGACCGGTGATTGTAACAACAGTGTGCCCGATGCGACGGCAGACCTTGCTGCAAACAATATTTCAGTGAATCCACTCAGCGCCTACCTGCTGGGTTTTTACACTCCTAATAGTTCTCAGGGGCCTGGAGTAACGCTTGATTTCCCGAACGTGAACAGTTCCAAGAACGCGCTCGGTAAAGTGGATTACCACCCCAACGATCACAACACTCTGGGTGGCTCCTATTTCTTCGGCAACGATACAGTCGTGGGCATGGATTTCAACGAACTGTTGCCGCAGTTCCGCACCAACGTCCATTCCCGAGCTCAAGCCGTATCCGCGCACTGGACTTATGTGCCAAATTCCACGTGGGCAAATGACCTTCGTGGAGGGTTCACCCATTACGTGCTGCAAATTCTGCCGGACGACCTCAGCTTCCCTTACGTCATCAATACGGGGCTGACCAACCCACTGCTGAAGGGCATCCCCGACATCCGAATCACTGGCTTCACACAAATGGGCGCATTCCATAATTTCCCAAAGATCGTCGGGCCCGATAAGGTCTACGACTTTATTGATCAAGTTTCCTATCTCCACGGAAAGCACGCCATCAAGTTTGGGGGAGAGATCCGCAGGGACTTGGTCCACCAAGCGACGTTCCGCGCGGGCAGGGGACGCATTCGCTTCCAGGGCGGGCTTGCGATTGACGGTACTTCCACCCCACTGGAGGACTTCCTCGCCGGCGACCCGTCACAAGCAACGTTTCTGGCGGGAGATCCGACTCGCAATCTCTCTCAATGGCTCTACGCTGGATACATCCAGGACGACTGGCGGATCACACCAAAACTGACTCTGAATCTCGGGCTGCGCTACGAATTCCAGGCAGTCCCAACGGAAGACCACAATCTGCTTGGAAATTGGGAGCCGTCGGTTGGCCTGGAACAGGTTGGCAAGAATATCGGCTCCATTTACAACCCCGACCACAAGAACTTTTCGCCGCGCATTGGATTTGCCTGGGACGTCACCGGCAAGGGGACGACCGTGGTCCGGGCCGGAGCGAGCATCGTTTACAGTTTGCTTTCGATGAACACGTTCTTGTCGCAGCAGAACACGCAGAATACCGTGACGCTTGGAGTTGGCACAGTGCCGACGGGAGCGACGATTTTCGACGCCGCGTGCCCGACGGGCTGTCCGGGAATCGGAAATATCGTTACGACCGGCATCACCCTCCCGAGCTCCAGCCTTACCTGGGTTGATCAAACGACTGCGATCTATCCGTCGAATGTGACTTCGCAAGTGGAATGTGGTAACCCGGACCCTTGCGATACATTCGCGATGAATCGCCACTTCCGCACCCCGTATGTCAGCAACTGGACTTTGGGGATCCAACATGCGTTCTCAGGCAAGCTCTCTTTTGAATCGACTTATGTGGGCAATCATGGCACGCGGCTTGCCGGTGTCGTGGATGCAAATCAGCCTGACTTGGCCACGGGAGTGCAACCGTTTGCCGCTCAGTTCCCCTATTTGGGTTTCATCAACACCCTCTCGAATTTCTATGGCTCCACCTACAACGGCTGGCAGAACACGCTGACGGCGCGAAACTACCATGGACTGGACTTCGTGCTCGGCTATACGTACTCCCATGCGCTGGACGATATGTCCTCGAACTGGGTCGCGTATCTTCCGCAGGACAGCACCCATCCCCTGCAGGATCACGCGAGCGGCGACGAAGACATTCGCCATCGATTCACTTTGTCCGTTACTTATTCGCTTCCCGAAAAGAAGGGCTACTGGCAGATGCTGGAAGGCTGGCAGCTCAATACCATCATCACTGTTCAAAGCGGCCAGCCCTGGAACGTTAACGACCAGTCCAACAACTTCAGTGGGTCCGGCGAGAACGCGGATCGCTGGGACTTCTTTGGCAGCCCGTCGGACTTCAAGTCTGGGGGATCAAATACTCAGGTTTTTTGCAGCACCTCGAATCCTGGCGATCCCAGTGATCCCACGGCCGCTTCTTGTGGTTACTTTACTCAAGGCGGCCTCTTCCCAGTCGCCCTAAGCTCGCAACAATCTCAGGCAGCGTGGACCCAGTGCTTCAACAAAGCCCCAGACGCAGCAAATCTCGCCGCCGCCGGATGCTATGTCAGCCGCAATGGCAGGTCAGTCTTGGTACCGAATGCGACCGGCGCGTTTGGAACGATGGGCCGCAACATCTTCCGCGACACCGGCTTCCGAAACGTGGACCTGTCCGTCAGTAAGAACTTCCGCTTGACTGAACGATTCAAGGCACAGTTCCGCGTTGAGATGTTTAACCTTTTCAACCATCCGAATTTTGCTAATCCGAATGGAGCGACCAGCGGTTATGGCCAGGGCGCTTTCTCGGATCCATCGCAGACCGGCCAGTTTGGCTGCGGCTGCGCCACACCAGACAGCGCTTCGTTTAACCCCGTGCTCGGCTCGGGTAGCGCTCGCGCTATCCAGCTTGGCTTGAAGTTCACCTTCTAGCCCGCGTTTCGTGGTTCCAGTCTTAAGAGGGGCCGGACATGCTCCGGCCCTTTTTTGTCGGCGGAGAACCTGGGTTTTGTTTTGCACATCATTCGTCGAAAGGACTCATCACTGATGCGCTTTTCATCATTTAGCCGATTTGCTCAAAATTTACTCTGCGGCGCCTTTTTGCTTTTTTCCGTTTCCAGCTCAATTCTCGCTGCACAATCCGATCCCGCCGTCCTTCAGGCCGACAAGAAATTCGTGCAAGCCGCGTCATTACAGAACGGCTCGCTTCTAACCGGGCTCCTCGACGAAGATTTCACCTGGACCGATGCGGACGGCAAAACTCTGACCGCCACCGACGTCTTGCACAACCCTCCCAAGCCCACTTTGGGAGACGAAACCGGGATCGACATCACCGAGCGCACTTACGGGAAGGTCGGCGCCGTTTCCGCCAGCCGCGGCAAGGTGCATGTGCTGCGCATGTGGGTGCAGCGGCCGGGAGGGTGGAAGCTGCTGGTGTATCACGAGGTGAAGCAACTCGAGCAGCCTTCGGCTTCGGCGGGATCCGGCGTGAAGGAGTGCGAGAACCCATGCAAGACTGTGCCGTTTACGCCCGCGAATGAGGCGGAGGCGGCAATTATTGCTTCCTGGCAGGCGCTGGAGACCGGCGTTACCGCGCACGACGCCGACGTCTGGGCGCCGCACATTGCGGAGGAGTTTGTGCAAATCAGTTCGAACAGCGATCACACCATTTCGAAAGCCGGACGCATCGAGACCTTGAACAAACAGCAGGCGAGTGGAGTCGGCTCCGCCCCGGCTCCGCTGGTGAGCGCGAAGATGTTCGATTTCGGCGACGCCGTGATTATGACTTGCCTGCACCAGCCGTATTCGGGCAAGCCGATTCATGTCAGCCGGTTGTGGATCAAGCGGGATGGAAAATGGATCATGTCCATCAGCTATCAGACGACGATTCAGGCAGCTGCGGCGAAGTAGTTTCGAATGAATGCGGGTGCTTTCGAACGGTGGGACATTCGAATGTTT
>DATLVJ010000110.1:0-9406 GCA_035577585.1 Candidatus Limnocylindrales bacterium | reverse complement strand
AAAGTTATTGCTGCGTGTCGCGACGGGGGAGGAAATTACCATTACCAAGCGAGGTATGCCTGTCGCACGGCTGGTGCCTGTTGAAGCCAAAAAGGGCAAGCGGCGGCTTGGTTTTCATGAGGGGAAATTAACTATTCCGGACGACTTTGATGCTCCCCTTCCCGACGAAATTCTCGACGCGTTCGAAGGCAAAGGGAAGGCACGCCGGAAGAAGGCATGAAGTTCCTGCTCCACACCAGCCGTATTGAGAAAGTCAGTCGGAAGTCTCCGCAGTCCGTTGCTCTTTGGGATCCCGTTCCAGTACCCACTTCTCCGGTAACCGCGTTAATCATGACCTTGGTTTCGCAAGGTTTTACCCTCATGCTTTCTGAATAAATCCGCCAGTTTTCGCGCTGTTAGGCCTAACGCAACATAGAGAAGAAAATTGATCGGAGTGGCGATTACTAATAACATCCCGAGTGGTCCGCCGCCGTGCGACCCCAGCAAGCCGATCGATAGTACAACAGCGGCCAAAATGCCCGGCATTCCGATGTATGAAATTCGAAGGAACAATGTATAGATCGTCTGCGACGTTCCACTAAAATATGTGCATGCGTAAGCCCCTGAACCCATGATGCTGAAGAGTGCTGCCATGATAACTATTTTTTTGCTCACGAGTTTCCTGAGATCGGTCATAAACACCCAGACGCCATTCCCCTATATGCACTAGGGCCGCAATCGTCGGTCTCTACTTCCTGAAAGTTGAAACCGCCCAAGCAGCAATCCAAATCAGCACGGCAGGGGCGACTAGATAGACGGCTAGCGGTAGCACAACGCCAAACACTAATCCGTGAGGACCAAGCATGTCCGTTACAAAATTATTTCCACGTTGGATCTTCATGGCCCTGAGAGCAAGCCCAAGTCCAACGAGACATGCGATGAACGCTAAATCTCCAATCAAGAACCAACCTATTTTGCGAACGTAACGCGACGCCATGGGAAGCTCAACATAACGCAAAGCGCAGGTTGAGACCAGATGTCCGGTTCGCAACAGTCAACTCCCGGTAAGTCGGGAAATCGGAGAAGTGGCTATTAGTACTGCCTCCGTGCCGAACTATCCCTTCGCTCGAGATTTGCTTATCGGGGTCTTTGTGAATTTTAGGACTCTCTAAAACCCAGGGGCGATTTTGAGTGCACTTTGAGTGCAGTTTCGAGGGGCCGATTCTCGGAATCGTTAAATCGCTTGTGTTTTATTCGGAAGTTTGGGGTGGGAGACGGGGATTGAACCCGCGACATTCGGTGCCACAGACCGACGCTCTACCAGCTGAGCTACTCCCACCACTGGTTGGTAGTTTAGCATGCAAGTTTGGTGGGGGAAAAGTGTGCGATGTGCGGGTAGGCTGAGTGGCGGATCAGGGATAGCGGCGAGCAGATAGCAGGGGGCGCCGGAGGACCGAGGTGGTCTCATCGAGTTGTGGCAAGGAGAGATCGTTGCCACGGTCCCTCCGCTCCGAGCCAGCCAAAAGCGCTGGCTCTCCGGTCGGGATGACAATAGGAAAACGACCGGAGGCGGCCGGGCAGGATAGCGGTTTGCTTGATTAGGTCTTAGCTAGGTGGAAACGGCGGAGTATGTCGAAGCTGGCGGATTGGCGGGGATTGTTAGACTGGGTTAACGAGCCGGCCTAAAGGCTGGCCACTACTTGGGGCCGGTCTGAAGTCCGGCCACTACAGTGGGAAGCGTGTCCCCGCGCATGAAGCCGCAGCCGGCAGATCGTTTACATATTGACTTGCAGATCGCCTACGCGCGGCCTGTGATTGCAACGCTGGCGATCCTTGGGCTGCTGGAATTGCGTCCGGCGAGGGAGCTGCAAACACCGCTGGCGTTTCTGATCGCGTATGTCCTCGCGTCGATTCTAATCCTGGTTCTGGAGCGGGCGCTGCGGCGGTATCACTGGCGGCTGCCGCTGGTGTGCGACATTCTGGCGGCGGGAATTTTTCTGTATCTTTCACCAGAACAGATTCCCACCTGGTTCCTGATGTTTTTTGTGGCGTTCGCGGCGGGCTTCCGTTGGAACCTCAGCTACTCGGTATCTCTCTGCTTCGGATTGCTGCTTTTGGGATTTGCGCTGCAGATGCATTGGAAGCTGCCGGCGCCGGGTTCGCGAGACTTGGCGTTTTCGGTTTCGCTCTTCACGGCGGCGTTTCTGGGCACAGTGGGGCTGGCGTTTCTGGGAGACCGGAATCGCGTGTTTGCCGGGCAACAGGATTTTGTTTCCCGGGTTTCGAATTCCATGCACGTGGACCTGGGCTTAGCGGAATCGCTGCGGCTGCTGCTGGAAGAGCTTTGCGCGGAGTTTCAGACCGAGGGAGCTTTGCTGGCCTACCGGGACACCGACCTGGAGCGAATCTTTGTGTGGCGGATGCAGGCGGGGGAAGGCGAGCGATTGGTGCCGGAGAATCTGCCACTGACGCGGGCGGATGGTTTTCTCCTGGACGACATGGAAGCGTCCTTGTGCTGGAATTCGCTGGAGGGGCGGGGCGACGGGTTCGGCTGGGACCGCCGGAACAAGCAAGTGCTGAAGATTCTGCCGCGCATTCCGGGGCCGACTCAGCAAGAGCTGGGGATCAAGAATTTCATTTCGGTGGCGTTCGATCAGGAAGGGCACGCCGCGGGGCGGATCTTTTTAATCAACCGTCGGCCGGGACGGGATCCCTTCATCGCGGAGCACCTGGAGTGGTTTGAGCGGATCGCGGCGCATATCAGCGCTTCGCTGGAAAATATCTTCATGCTGCGGCACCTGCGGGCAAGGGCGATAGAGGCCGAACGTTCGCGGATATCACGCGATTTGCACGACGGGATTCTGCAGACGCTGCTGAGCATCGAAATCCAGATTGACGTGCTGCGGCGCAAGGTCTCGACCCACCTGGAACAGGTGGAGCCCGGGCTGACTTCGCTGCAGCAGACGGTGCGGAACGAAAGCGCGGAGCTGCGGCACATGGTGACGGACCTGCGGCCGCTGCGCGTGCAGTCGGCGGACATGGTGGATCTGATGCGGGGGTTCGCGGAGCGCTACCGGAACGAGTCCACGCTGGCGCTGGATTTGATAGTGGACTCGGTGGAGCTGCACGCTCCCGACCGGGTCTGCCGCGAGATTTTCCAGATTTACCGTGAAGCACTTAACAACATAAAAAAGCATGCGAAGGCTTCCCATGTCGTGGTAAAACTGTCGCAGGATGACAGCCGGCTCACCCTGGTGGTGGACGACAATGGCGAGGGTTTCAGCTTTGCCGGTCGATTCACAGGGGACGAGCTTGACCGCCTGCGGCTGGGTCCGATTTCCATCAAGGAAAGAACGCGCACGGTCGGGGGAGTGCTGACCGTAGAATCGAACCCGGGGCATGGTGCGCGCTTAACGATCGAGGTACCGCTCGGCTGATATGGCGAAGACCAAACAGCAAATTCGGATTCTGATGGCGGATGACCACGCGATATTTCGCGACGGCCTCCGCAAATTGATTGACGGCGATGAAGATATCACCATCGTCGGAGAGGCCCAGAACGGCGCGGAGTGCATTAAGCTGCTCGCCAAGCTGAAGCCGGACATTCTGTTGCTCGATTTGCGCATGCCCGATAAAGACGGGCTGGCGGTGCTGGAAGAGGTGAATTTCGACCAGACCCCGACGCGAGTGATCGTGCTGACGGCCGCCGAGGATGACCGCGACGTGGTGCGGGCGATGCGCCTGGGTGCGCGCGGCGTGGTGCTCAAGCAGTCCGCGACGGATTTGCTGGTGAAAAGCATTCACCGCGTACATGCGGGCGAAATCTGGCTGGATAACCGGATGACCGCGGAAGTTATGAAGGCGTTCGCGAAGTCTTCGGACTCCGGGCCGCGGCGGGAAAAGCCGCTGCTGTCTGACCGTGAAAAAGAGATCGTACAACTGGTGGCGCAGGGGTTCCGGAACAAGGAGATTGGCGAGAAGCTGTTCATCTCCGAGCAGACCGTGAAGAACCACCTGCACAATATCTTCGACAAGCTGGGCGTCTCGGACCGGCTGGAATTGGCGCTCTACGCCATTCATCACCGGTTGATTGATCAGACCTAGGAAACAAGTCCACAATTAAAAATTCCAACCTCCAGATCCGGCACTCTTGCCGGCGGCAATGGTTTTCTACGCCTACAGGGTAAATCGCCTGAGGAACACTGGGGATTGGTCATGCCTCGGTCTCCAATTATCTGACTTCCCTGGCTTTAATTGGAGTAGTGCCACCCGGAAGGATTTCGCCGCCTGTTCGCCGAGACTTGAGAAAGTGACTGCAAATGGATCCCGCGCCCGGCTCGGAAAATGGTGGTAGGGAGGGCCGATTCGACCAAGCCGCGCAACTAATCCCGCAGGACGGGGTTGGGGGCTGATAACGCTCGGGGAAGTTTCGGCGATAGCCGAAGGAAGTTGATCGAAGGGGAATCTTCCTCCACAGGTCGTGACGGCGTCTTTTCGGAGTTTGCCGGTTGCAGGCCTGCAAAATCGTGTGGCAGGTAGAACCTTTCGGGCTGCATCATGAAATCGAACGAACAGGATCGAGCCAGGCCCAGCCCTGCTGGACTTCCATCTCCATCTCAGCAGGCTGAGATGAAGTTAATCCTGGGCGGGGGGTGGCCACCCCTGAAGCCATTGCCAGTCTTCAAGTTTGAAACAGATACACATCGCGCCTCGATTGAGTTCGACAGGATGCGAGGAGAGTGGGTCTGCCGCAAAACATCGCTACCCTCCAACAAGGTTCAGGAACTTCGCGGTGGATTGACAGAAATAGTCGGGGCATTAACCCACGGCAACGCGGCAGCAATTCTGGACTCTGCCGCTGCGGTACGCCAAGAACACGAATTGGATAAGGACGCCAGCCGTCGCCTCCAGGCCATGCGGGAGTGGAAAGAGAATTTCGAGAACGGGGCACTCTATGCCGGGTTGCAGAAACATCTCTCTGAAAGCCATCGAAAGGAGATGGACGAGATCATTCGGCTGACGCTTACCGCGCGGCAGCTACAGTTCAATCCGAAAAATGTTGCATACGTATTTGATGCGCTCTCGAAGGCGGGCGGCAAGCTGGCAACTCTTTTGGAAATCGCGAAACGGAATAACGCAGACGGGGAAACGGGCGCGGCGGCGATTGCGGAAGGGCTCGAACTCGATGCCGGGCACATCGAGCCGGGCGTGAGTCTCGTCCCGGCAACCCTCGAAAGCTTCCCGGAAGAGGCGATCTGGAGCGACGCCCCAGAGCAACCCCAACTACTCTCTCCGGAACAAATCGGGCATGCGTGCTCGCAGGCACCCGAAATTGTGGAGCCGGAGATTCTGCAGGAGCAGCCACCCGCCCTTGTCGAAGCCACCCAGGAAAGGGTGCATCTCGACGCCCCCGTGGCCGATTTTGGGCCGCAGGTCCGAACACGCAGGGTCGCGTGGCCGGCGAATCTCCCTGAAAATTCGCCTTCGCAGCATCGGGTGCTTGAAATCTCCGGACTGCACGTCGCCGCGTTTGCCTTCGTCTTCCTATTCGCGGTGATTAGTCTTCCCTTGGGGCTCACGGTGGGACGCGGCCCGCTTGGGCAATGGCTCAGGGAGACCGAGGAATCTATCTTTGCGATCCATGCCACGTCGTCTGCATTGCCGACTCAGCCTCCCGAAACGGCGTCGCAAACTTCCGCTGTGCTGGCGACAAGCGCCTCCGTTGCCCCCCATCCGTCAAGCGTGGGGGATAAACTCGATGACGCCGCGTCCCTCGCGGAAACGTCCCCGCAAAGTGCCGCGGATTCTGAGAGCTTCGCAAACGCGCCCACCAATGTTTCAACTTCCTCGCCGGCAATAGAATCGAAAACATCGGATGATCCCGATGTCACCGCCGGGAGCACTCGCTCGGTCGGACTCATCAAGCGAAATGTACCCCCAGCCGCGAGTCTCCAACCCAAATTTGCGCCAGAGGCTGTTAGCCCGATCAGCGGCGCGCGGGGAAATCTTGCTCCCCGCTGGGTTGCGCCTCGGTTGGGCGGAGCGCCACACCGGTCACCGCCGAATGCGATCCTTGTCACCGCCCCAGCTTATGGCAGCAAGCCATTTAGGCTGAGTTTCCCAGCAAAACCGATTGCCGCCTCCTCCTCATTCGCGATGACCTCGGAGCTTTCTGTTCTAGTTCCTCCACAAGATGGGCTGGCAACGGCTCATAGGCCCGCGCGATTGCAGGCGGGTGAGCTTGTCTCCTACGTCTGGCCCCGGTATTCAAAGCGGGGGGATCGATACGGATCGGCGGAAACCGTAAAGGCCCGTATTCTTGTCGGACCGTCCGGCGTTGTGCAGGATATAAAGCTGATGAGCGGCTCGACTTCTCTTTTTCCCGCCACAATCACCGCAATTCGCCAGTGGCGTTACACCCCCACACTCATGAACCAAAAGCCGGTGCAAGCTCAACAGGACGTCACGATTGAGTTTCGGCCGCCGCAGAATAGTTCGAAAGTCCGCAGGCAGCACCCATCCCACAAGTAGCACAGGTCTAAAGCGAAAGGGAACCCTTCCGAGATAGGACGGGGTCTGGGCATTTGTACTCCGTTCTGGTTCGACCTGCCTGAACCGGAGAACCCCCATGCAGGCGGTTATGGAACATACCGGCGCAAACAGCGGCATTGCCCGGCTTGCCACCGCGAGGGAGGGGTCCTAGTACATTGGTACTTTTAAAGCGCGGTTTTAATTTGTGTCTTGAGTCCTATTGTTGATTGGACACAGGCCGGATAGACTTTGGCTTCGATGAGGGAGGCCCGCGTTGACAGGCTCTGAACGCCGTACAACCCAGCGTTTTTCCATGCGGCTGCCGCTTACCGTGAGATGGACCACGGGCGCAGCTGTTGGAGAAACTACAACGGAATCCCGCGATGTAAGCTCCCGCGGAGTCTATTTCTTCCTGGCGAAGGACGTCAAAGAGGGGTCTCCGGTGGAGATCCTGCTGACGCTGCCCAACGAGATTACCCTGGCCGGGCCGGTGCGCGTGCGCTGCCTGGGCCGCGTCCAGCGGACCGAACCGCGCGACGAAGGCAGTGTCGGCGTGGTGGCGGCTATCGAGCGCTACGAATTCCTTCGCGGCAACGAAGACAACTAACAGACTCGCGGTACGAACTTGATTTTCCGTACAAGTTCCTAGCTCGCTCACTGCGGAGGCGGGCGGGAATAGCCGGAGTGCCTCGGCCCCTCAGCGGAGCGCTCCGGCTGATTTTTTGTGGTGGTGGATGGGTGGAGCTGATGAGTGTTCGGTGGTTGGCCGAAGGTAATCGGTAATCAGTAATCGGTAATCAGTAATCAGTAATCAGGAAGAAAAAACCCAGCAAAGCTTGCTGCGGTTGAAGTTCCCGCCTTAGATTTTCTTAACAAATACCAGTTCATAGGTTTTGAGCGAAAGTCCGCTCCCTTCGGCTGATTCTCCACCGCGCGAGACGGCGGAATGGCCATTCGCAATCGCAATTCTTACTGATTACCGATTACTGATAACTGATTTCCTATGCCCGCCACGGGGGAATTGCTATTGGGGAACGCCTGTCCTTTCGGACAGGGGATATCCACAGGCCCGCAGGGGCATGATGGGGAATACTAGCCCAGAAGTGGAACTCGTGTGCCTGCAGCAGCGGGGCCGGGCAAGAAGAAAGAAAGACTAATGATTCAACGGTTGCCAAAGCTGAGTATGGATTTACCCGAAGCCCACAAACCAAAAGGGACCGAACGCCTCGCGACTGCCGAAGAGTTAGCCGTGATCGGCGGAGCGCCTCCTGATCCCGCGGAGGAAGCGCAGATACTTGCGTTGCTGGAAGTTCAAATGAAATCGGATTTGCAGAAGGCGGCGGTGGAGAGCGCGGTGCAAGCGCGGCAAGCGGCGCTCCAGGAATTGGTGGCCGCGTTGGAACCGGAACTCCTCGAAGCCACGGAGAATTCGACGGACGCGAAAAAAATGAATGCGGCTGCTGAGCCACAACCGGCGGCGAAACTGCCTGCGAATGCGGCGGGAATTCTAAGCGAGCCGGAGCGCGTTGCGGCTGCATTCTTCGGCGCGGAAGAAGAAACCCCCGTACAACCGCCGATTGCCGCGCAACCTCGATCGGTAGTGCACGCCCCGGTTGCAGCGCAGGCGCTTGCTGAAGCGCAAGCCTTATTCGACGCGCCAGCTCAACTTGAGCCGCAAATACAGACCCCGGAGCCGTTGCAAGCAGAGCTTGTGAGAGAGTTTGCGCCCGAGGCCATGCCCGAGCTTGTGCCCGAGTTTGCGATGGCGAACGAGACAGACATTATCGCGATGCCGCGCGAAGAAGCGCGGGATCTGAAAACGGAATTATTGCAAGTGGCGGAGGCCCTGGACCAGCACCGGCTTTGGGTGGAGTCCAACGGCAAAGAAGGAATTCGCGGGGATTTTGCGGGCGCGAATCTTTCGGACGCGGATTTGACGGGTGTAAACCTGCAGTCCGCGGACCTGACAAAGGTAAATCTTCGCGGAGCGGATTTGTCCATGGCCAATTTGCGCGGGGCAAACCTGGTGGAAGCGGACCTGCGCGAAACCAATTTGTTGGGCGCGGAATTTTCTGGCGCGAACCTGATGGGCGCGAACCTGTACGGGGCACAGGGATTGTGGGCGGGACGCCTGGGTGGAACGAATTTGTTCGATGCCACTTTGCCGGAAGCCGTCGGGTCGTATGACGGCGGCAAGACGATTGGACAGTTTACCCAGGCTGCCCGGCGGTTTTACCTGCTGGTGATTGCGATCTGCATCGGCGCCTGCGCCATGGTTGCGCTGACCAAGGATGTGCGGCTGCTGCTGGATGAATCGGCCACCATCTCCACCCGCATTCCAAACATTTTGCCGTTGCAGGGTTTTTATATGGGCGCGCCGTTGCTGCTGACCGCCTTGTACCTCCGCCTGCAATTTTTGCTGTTGCGGTTGTGGGGCAGCATGGGCGCATTGCCCGCGGTTTTTCCGGATGGGCAGACGCCGGAGAAAGACGGCTCGTGGTATCTGATGGGACCCATCCGCCAGCACTTGCGCTGGACGCGCGATCCGCGTTCGCCTCTGGCGATGGTGGAAAGCCGGTTGGCGAAACTGCTGGCGTACTGGGCGGTGCCGACAGCGGTCTTTTTGTTCTGGCTGCGGTACCTGGTGATGCAGGATTATCGGGGAACCTTGCTGCAGGTGTTTTTGCTGACGCTGGTGGCGTCGGCGGGATTTGCGATGCCGAAGATTGTGGCCAGAGTGTTGCGTCCCGGCGACTGGACGGATGAAAGCACGCCGCAATTTGTCCGCGATGTGGCTGGCGCGTTTCGAATTCCCGTGCTTGTCGGCATGGCTGTGTTCCTGATGTCGCTCGGTGTGATTCGCGGGCTGCCGGCGGACATCAATGCCCGGCCAGAA
>DATLVJ010000109.1:0-2787 GCA_035577585.1 Candidatus Limnocylindrales bacterium | reverse complement strand
CCAGAATCAGCCGTGCGTCGGAAGTCGTTGTCACGACGACGCAGCAGATCGCGCTCACACTGAGCATCAAAAAATAAAACCAACGCGCCGTCCGTGTCGCTTCCCAAACCGCTTTCGACCCATCAATCGAAGAAATTGTTTCCGGCAGCATGGCGTCGTACAAATTCGCGCCGCCGAGCCGCCCGAGCCAAAGCCCTTCCGCGCCGTACAATTGCGCGCCCATCAAGTTCGCGCCGCGTAATTCCGCGCCGAGCAGGTTTGCGTTGCACAAATCCGCCTGAACCAGCGAAGCGCCCTTCAGATTCGCCATGGACAAATCGGCGTTGCGCAAATTCGCGCGCTGCAAAAACGCGCCCTGCAAATTCACTCCGGTCAAATCCGCGTTTTCCAGATTCACGCCGCAGAGATCCGCTTTCGTTCCTTCGTCTCCACCGGATTCAACCCAGATGCGGTGCTGGTCCAGAATTGCGGCAAGTTCGACCAGGTCAATTTCGCCGGCCGCGCCCGTGTGAATATTTTCCGGAATCGGCACGGCGCGCGACGAAGTTGGCTTCTCGTCAAAATTGAGTGCGCGGCCGCTGCCCGATTTTTTTGCGGCTTCCGCCGGCGGCGGTTCAGGCGACCGCGATGGAGCGACGCTGCGTTCCGGTTTGGATTTACTCGCCACTAACGAATGTATCGGCGGTTCATTTTTTTCCGCCGACCTTTCCGGCTGGGCGCCGCGCTCGATGAGCGCGATCATTTCGTCTTTTGTCGCCAATCGCTCGGTGCCGGGCTCAAGCGAAAGCTTTCGCGAAATATCTATATCTTGGGCCGGAAAGTCCGGCATGGGCAATACCCTCAGGGCAATTTGTGAGCCGCGAATTAACGCGTACTCGGCCAGGTGAACCGATAATGGCCGATTAGGGCGCGGAAGTCGCCTGACCTGAAGTACAGGAGCGGCGAAGAAAACAAGAGCTGTGCAAAACCGGTAAAAACAAAGAGCCGGGGCGCTTCGCTGAGGGGCCAAGGCACCCCGGCTTATCCTGCCCGCCTCCGCAGTGAGCGAGTAGGAAGACCGTGGAACTGCAAACTCAAGAAAACCGCTGCGCGAAATAACAAGGAGCCAACTATAGTAGCGGTCTAGTTATCGTCATCACCGCGCAGAAATTCGTAGCGCTCGATCGCCGCAACCACGCCCACAGAGGCGTCGTCGCGCGGTTCGGTGCGCTGAACCCGGCCGAGGCAACGGACACGAACCGGTCCGGCCAGGGTGATCTCGTTCGGAAGCGTCAGAAGGATCTCGACAGCGGAGCCTTCCTTGACGTCTTTCGCGAGGTAAAAGTAGACCCCGCGGGAGCTAACGTCGCGGGATTCGGTGCTGGTTTCTCCAACGGCGGCCCCGGTGGTCCAACGAACGGTAAGGGGTAGCCGCATGGAGAAGCGCTGAGTTGTGCGGCGTTCAGAGCCGGTCAAGGGAAAACCTCCTCGATTGAAAGGCCAGTCTATATGGGGAGGTGCGGGGGGACAATAGGCCAAGAGGTACAAAAAGAAGCTGGGCCAATGAAGTACGGAGGTACTAGGAGCAAACGGAAGTGGCGAGTGGCTAGTGAAGAGTGGCGAGCGGCTTGTTCCAGATTGGGAAGAGTGTGTCGGCGCCCGGCGTCGCGACGAGGCGTCTAGATTCACACGCCGGCAGTTTTGCGCAAAGAGCGCGCAAGTGGTTGACAACACAGGAGATGTTCTTCGTCCTTGGCAAGAGTCGCAAAGAAGGAGCTGAGAATCCGGGCTGGAAAATCGCGCCCATAGGCAATCCAGATGGTTATCAAGAGAGGGGTTAGAGGCGAGGCAAAACGGATCGTTGTCAAAACAAGGGGGATAGCCAACTTTGCCCAAAGGGGGCGCAGCTGACCGTGTTCTTTTGGAAATCCGTGAAGCGATTCTCTCCCTCACCGTTTCCCCACATGGGGCATAGCCGCCCCGAACTGACTTCCCGATTCATCCCATGCGAGATTTTCTGATCGCGTGCGCCGCGGATGAAACACCACTGCTTGTCGTTGCCATCGTGCACGGTCGTCGCAATCCCCGCTTCATCGCCGCTCTGCTGCGTGAGAGAAAATGAATCAACTCCGTAATCATTGGATAGTCAAAATTGGCCGGACGTTTCTCATACTGCGGCCCGTCTCCGTCATGTTGCGGGTAAATTTGAAATAGAACCCGCCCACGCAAAAGCGGCGCATTGGCGGCCAGATTCTTCCGGGGAGACGTTAGCCGCGCTTAGCTTTTGGAGGGGGCGGGGGCGCTTTTTTCTCCGGGTTTGACAGAGGAGCGGACGACGATGATTTTTCCGAGGACGTCGAACCAAAAGGGCGCGCCGAGGGATGCGGCGCAGGCCGTGAGGAACCAGCCAAGGAGCGCGCCGAGCCACAACATCGGATTCGACTGCATGTTTTGCAAGCCAGCGCGGCTCCAGCCGATGGGGACGTTGGTGCCTTTGAGTTCTTCGATATCTGCTTTCAATCCTTGATCGAGGACCGGCGCAGTGCCGCCGGCAGGAGTAGAAGATGGCGAAGCGGGATGTTTGTCGAGATAGCCCTGGGCGGCGGCGACGAGGGCTTCACGCTTGGCTTGATTGGTCCAGAGGTCCTGAGCGAGGGCGATGGAGTTGACGTTCATGGCGACGGCGATGAGGAAGGCGCAGGCGAAGATGATGACGTGAGCGCGGCGCTTGTACCAGCCAGAGACGCGGTCCATGGCGGAGTTGAACCAAGCTTCGAGGCCGGCGCGGAATTTGTCGAGGTTGTCCTC
>DATLVJ010000108.1:0-3413 GCA_035577585.1 Candidatus Limnocylindrales bacterium | reverse complement strand
CTCGCGATCAGCGGTTCTTCCGGCAAAACCTGCAACGCTTCCTCCAGCAGCACGCTTGCCTCTTTTATTTCCCCGGTCATCATCGCCAGTTGCACGGCGAAGTAGACGGGATACTTGTTCCCCGGATTCTCGGCCCGCCATGCTTGAATCTCCTCTCGCGCCGCTTCGTACTCATGGTTCCACACATGGACTTGCACGATACTGTGACTCACCGCTTTTCCTGGCTGAAACGGCCGCCCCCTCTCATACATTTCGCGCGCGTGGTCCAGCAGCCCGATGTGAGCCAGGATTGTGCCCAGCCGGTTGTAGGCGTGGGGCTGATTGTTCTGCAGGGCCAGCGCCCGCTTCAGTTCCGCAATCGCTTTTATGTGCTGGAAATTTCTTGATGGGCCCCACAGCAGGAAGGCCTTGGCCACGTGCCCTTCGGCAAGCTCCGGATCCAGTTCAAGCGCCCGCCGGCAATGAAATTCGGCTTTCTCCAGCCAGGCGCTCGCCGGGTCCAGTTCATAGTGGCGAGTCGCGCATACAAACGAAAGGGCCGCGTGCGCCAGGGAAAACCCGGGATCTCGCGTGACCGCATTGGTCAGATGCTCGGCCACTTGATCCTGCAGCGCTCCATCGCCCGAAAGACTCAGCCGGTAGCCCCGCATGTATTCCGCATAGGCCATCGGGTCCCGGCTGTATCGCGGCCGTCGTTGGACAATCGGAGTACCCAGCGGCCGGTTCAATGCGGCCGCAATCTGTTTCGCGATCTCGTCTTCAAGCTCGGATCGCCGGTTCAAATCCAGATCGCGCTTCCGCGAAAAGCAAACACTCTGCAATTGGCTGTCAAACATCTCTATCGACAGGCGCCACACTCCTTTTGACATCCGAATCGCGCCGCGCACCACAAAACGCACACCCAGGCGGGCAGCGGTCTCCGACACCGCCGCTCCAACCCCCACGCGCACCGCCGCTGAAGTTGGCAAGACGTCCACGCCTTGAATATTCCCCAATCGCGTGACCAGGGCATCCGCAAGCCCCAGGCATATTCCATTGTCGTCCTTCACATTTCCCAGAAGCATCAGCGGCAAAATGGCCAGCGAGGAACGCTCGCTCCATCCTTCCGCGTTCTCCGCGCTGGCTGCTCGCGCCTCGCCCGATCCGGATTCGAAACGCGGATACCGCGCATCGATCACCCGCACCGGCCCTATGAAGCGGTACCCTTTCCCCACCACCGTTTCCAGAAAGCGCGGTTTGGCAACGTCGTCGCCCAGGGCCGCGCGAATCTTCCTCACGATGTTATTTATATTTAGCTCAGTATCCACGAACAGGTCCGAGCGCCATAATTTCGCCACGATTTCCTGACGAGAGACCAGCTGTTCTCGCCGGCTTACCAGCAGAATCAGCAGCTCCATCGGTTTTTTCTCGAGCTTTACCCGTCGTCCCAGGCGGCGAAGCTCGTAGCGCCCCAGGTCCAGTTCGATCTCTTTTGCCGCCGGTCTTGTCCGTCGCATGTTCCCAACTTAGGGTGCTTATCATATAAGAATCAATAATTTATAGCGATATATAAAAGATATATAAACTGTACGCGCTCTTCATGGCCTCCCCCTCCGCCCCGCGGCATCCTTTCGCACGTTGGTTGTACCAAGTTCCACTCAGAGCAACGGAGGCTCAAACATGAAGCAGTATTTGTTACTCGCACTTGTCGCGGCAGCAACTTTCACCGCCGCGGGAAGACTTCTCACCACCGCCGCGCATGACCATTCTCACGTTCAAAACACATTTACTCCCGACACCATTCCCTGGGGGCCCGCGCCTCCCGTGGTCCGCCCGGGCGCACAGTTCGCTGTGCTCGAAGGCGACCCGACCGCTTCCACCGGTGACTTTACCATCCGATTGAAGATGCCGGACGGCTTCCGCATCTCCCCGCATTGGCATCCCCAGCGCGAAAACGTCACCGTCATTTCCGGCACCTTTAAAGTCGGGATGGGCGATGAGTTCGACGCCAACAAGATGGCCGCATTCACAGCCGGCAGCTTTGCCTTTCTCGACCCCGACATGCACCACTACGCCATGGCTTGCGGTGAAACCATCGTCCAGGTTCACGGCCACTCCCCGTTGCAATTCAACTACGTCAATCCCGACGACGACCCCAGCAGAAACCGTGAGTCCAATCGTTAAAACGTAACGCAGTTAAACGTGTGCCGAGCGGCCCAGGAAGTGATTTTCACCGCGCCCCGGGCTCGCTCCACCCGTGCAGTTTCGTCGAATTCACCAGTACGGGCGCTAAGCAACCAATGCATTCACCACCTCAAAGGAGAAGTCGTATGCCAGTTGATATGGATAAGTTGAACGCCTTCGTCGGCCAATTCGTGGGAGATCTCGGAGCTGCCGTCCACTCGGGTATGGTCGTGATTGGCGAAAAGCTTGGTTTGTACAAAGCACTTGCGAAAAAACCGCTTACCTCGACCGAACTCGCCGCAAAAACCAAAACCGACGAGCGTTATGTGCGCGAATGGCTTGCTTCCCAGGCCGCGGGTGGCTACGTCACCTATGACGCGGAGACGCGCAAGTTCTGCCTGAGCGAAGAGCAGGCCTTTGCGTTGGCCGACGAAGACAGTCCCGCCTACATTCCCGGAGCATTCCAACTGGCGCTCGGCTCTCTTGCCGCTGTCCCCAGAATCGTTGAATCCTTTCGTTCCGGCGCGGGTATGGGCTGGCACGAGCACCAGGACGACGTGTTTCACGGTTGCGAAAAATTCTTCCGGCCCAGCTATGCCGCCAACCTTGTGGCTTCCTGGATTCCCTCGCTTCAGGGCGTGCGGGCAAAGCTGGAAACCGGAGCCCGCGTCGCCGATGTCGGCTGCGGCAAAGGCGCCTCGACCGTGTTAATGGCCAAAGCTTTTCCAAAGTCGCAATTCTTCGCATTCGATTATCACGAAGGTTCCATCCAGGCCGCCCGTGCAACCGCCGATAAACAGGGTCTCGGAATTCGTGTCAACTTTGGCGTCGCAAAGGCTAAGGAATTTCCCGGCAGGGACTATGACCTGGTTACTGTGTTCGATTGTCTTCACGACATGGGCGATCCCGTTGGCGCCGCATCCCACGTGCTCAATTCACTCAGTAAGGATGGCACCTGGATGATCGTCGAACCTTTCGCCAACGATGATCTGAAGGACAATCTGAATCCGGTAGGCCGCGTGTACTACTCTTTTTCCACTTTGTTGTGCACGCCCTGTTCGCGTTCACAGGAAGTTGCTCTCTGCCTGGGCGCGCAGTCCGGCGAAAAGCGCATTCGCGACGTCGTCACCGCGGCCGGCTTCACCCGTTTCCGCCGTGCCGCCGAAACCCCGTTTAACGTCGTCTACGAAGCCCGTCCCTAAACCGCACCGGCCGCCAACGGCAACGCCGCCCGCAGCCGCCGCACGACC
>DATLVJ010000107.1:0-3598 GCA_035577585.1 Candidatus Limnocylindrales bacterium | reverse complement strand
AAATGGGCTACGTGGATCTTTTTTCGCGTGGCGGAGAAATCGCGTAAACTAGAGGGCTACTGTTGATGCAAAATTCTGGTGGGAGAGGCCATGGCCCAGGTTTATCCGTTTCGCGCTTACCGTTACAACCCGGAGATTGCTCCGTTTGATCGCGTGCTGACCCAGCCGTACGACAAGATTTCGCCGGCACAGCAGGAGAAGTATTACGCCGCTGACCCACACAATCTGATTGCGATGGAAAAGGGACGGACGTCGCCCCAGGATACGCCGCAGAACAACGTGTACACGCGGGCGGCGGCGGCGCTGAAGGGATGGATCGCGGCGAACGCGGTGAAGCAGGACGCGGCCCCGGCGTTTTATGCGTATACGCAGGAGTTCACGGTGCCGGGAACTTCCACTCGGCGGACGCGGCGGGGATTTATCGGGGCGGGGCAATTGGAGGACTACGCGAACAACGTTGTGTTCCGGCACGAGCACACGCTTTCGGGACCCAAGGCCGACCGGTTGGAACTTTTGCGGCATACGCACATGCATACCGGGCAACTGTTCATGATTTATTCGGATCCTGAAAAGCGAGTGGACAAGATTCTCAGCGTGGTGGAATCGGCGGAAAAGCCGGTTACGGAACTGCTCGACGAGTATGGAGTGACGCATCGGTTGTGGGCGATTGCGGATGCGGGGCGTGTAGAGACGATTCAGAAAGCGATGGCGGAGCAAAAACTGGTGATTGCGGACGGCCACCACCGGTATGAGACTTCGCTGAATTTTCGGAATGAATCAAGAACGAAAGCTGGACGAGTGATTCCGGATGCGGCGTACGAACGATCGATGATGACGTTTGTTAACACGCACAGCGAGGGGCTGACGATTCTGCCCACGCACCGCGTGGTGAACAACCTAAGAGATTTTTCGTGGAGCTCGGTGCGGCGTTACCTGGAGCCGTGGTTTGCGACGGAAGTTTTTCCATTCACGGGCGATGCAGAACGGGCGGAAGCGCTGGCGAAATTTCGGACCTGCTTGACGGAAGTGAAATCGCAGCGGGCCATCGGCGTTTATCCGACGGCGACCGCGGGGTCCAAGGCCTTTTACCTTTTGACGCTGCGGCCCGGTGCGGACGTGGCGCAGATCTTGCCGGGATTGTCGCCGCTGCAGAGGCAACTGGATGTGGTGTTGCTGCACCAGGGGATTCTGGAGCCGGCGCTGGGAGTAACGCCGCACGCGGTGGCTTCGGAGTCGAATCTTTCGTATGAACGGGAATTTGATGCAGCGATTGAAGCGGTGGATCGCGGGGCGCAAGTGGTGTTCCTGTTGAACCCGGTGGATGTGGACGTGGTGATGAAGGTGGCGACGTCGGGCGAGGTGATGCCGCAGAAGTCGACGGATTTTTATCCGAAATTATTGAGCGGGATTACGATGTACCGCGTGGGAGAATGAAAGAGGGCACGATGTATCGTGCCCCTACAAAAGTTCGAGAAAATTACTTGGAGAAACTGGCGACCGCTTCGGCTTCTGTGTTGTAGACGTCGAAAATCGTCATCAGTTTGGTGATTTGCAGCACTTCCGTGAACTTGGTGCCCAGATGGCAGAGCCGCAGCGAAGAGCCCTGTGCCTTGGCGCTGTGATGCGCCGATACCAGCGTGCCGAGGCCCGCGCTGTCGATGAACGTGACGTTGTCCATGTTCATCACGATCTTTTTCTTGCCCTCGGCGATCATCGCCTTCACTTTTTCGCGCAGCGCGTTTGATTCTTCGCCCAGCACGATCCGGCCGTCCATTGCAATCACGGTCACGCCGTCCACTTCCCTTGCTGTCATCTTCAATGCCACGTTAATTTCCTCCTGGTCCGTGTACAGGTCCGGCGGCAACCCGGCCCGGAACGGCAAAGCATATCTGCTTTTCTTAGATTTCGCAAAGCGGTCTTTTCAGGGCTCCGACCGCCGGGCGATTATTAGTAGTAGTCCGCGCAGGACATGTAATACCCGCACACGTTGCAAACCAGCTTGCAGCGTCGCGACTCCAGCCGCTGCGAACATACAGGGCAATACCGTGAGGCATCTTCCTGCGGATGAGTGGAAGTTTCGCTTGCCGACTGTGCTGACGAGCCAGACTCCCCGACCACCACGCCCCTTGCTGCCGCAAGGGCGACTTCCTGCTGACCGGTATGTTTCACGGCCATTCGGTTATAGCACAGTCCCGGGTGGCGGGAAAGCCCGGCAGGGCGCGGGAATTGGGAAGGTGAATTCGGGGTAACGTTGGAGGCGACGACTGCGTCTAATGAACTGTAGTAGAGTAAAGGCCTCTTCCGGGGTAGCGACCATGCGGCGCAACGTCCTAGCTTTCCTTGTTCTTTCGGCACTCCCAATGATCGGGCTGGCGCAGCAGCATGCCGGCGGAGCGGTGTCCGGCGCGCATGCTTTCGTTGCCGCCGCGCCCGTGGCAGTGGCACACGCGGCGCCGGCTCGCCCTTCAACTCCCGGGCGCCCGGTGGTTCGTAGCGCGCCGGTAAACACGCGATTGAGCGCGGCACCCAGAACAGCGCATCCGGCCGGTTGGAACCAATCCCATACCACGCGCCGCACGAATTTTTCGACCGACCCGGTTTTCCCGAATGGGGGATTTTCAAACGGCGACAACCCGACTCCCGGCTTCGGATTTGATTACACTCACTTTTTTGCCGTACATCCCAACGCCGGGCGCCACCACTTTCGCCATGATTCAGGGTTCGTGATTCCTTTTATTGATGGCGGGTTTTATCTTCCCGTTCCGGCGTACTCCGATCAAGGCACGGCCGCGCCGCAGCCGGAGGAGAGCGAGGCTGCAAACCAACCCGAGCCCGCGGAGCAAACTTCCGCGCGGGATAGCGACAGGAACTTGCGCGACCGGATGCGGTCCGAGCCGCTGCCTCCGGAGCAGACGGAATATGTTTTTGTACGGCAGGACGGCAGCCTGATTTTTGCGGTCGCCTACTCCCTTATCAACGACCGGCTGCAGTACGTTACGGCGGAGGGGCTGCGTCGCACGATTCCACTGAATACGCTGGATTTTGCCGCGACACAACAGTTCAACGAGCAGCGCGGAGTTTCGATCCGCTTGCCTGCGTAATGCATTAACCCCAATTATTTGACACCTGATTCAGTTTTTGCGGATTGGTTCGGGCATGACGTAGCCCGAAGAGGCGGGCAAGCCCGCGCGCTCGAGTTGCACAGTGCTGTGTTCGATCTGGAAGTCTTCCGCAAGTTTTTTCCGAATGGCAGTGATTATTTTTTCGCACTGGTCCATGTGCATATCCGGGATTCGGGCATGGCAACTGAGGGCGTTGTGAGAGCCGCCGAGCGACCAGATGTGGATGTCGTGGACTTCGTAGACATTTTCGATGGTGAGGATCGCGCGCGCCACTTCCTCGACACCAGCGCATTTGGGGCGGCCTTCGAGGAGGATGTGCGAGGACTCGCGCAAAATGCCGATGGAGGAGTAGAGAACGAGCAAGCCGATGGCCAGGCCCAGAAGCGGATCAATCCAGGTGGCGTGGGTGTACTGGATGATGACAGCGCCGACGATGATGGCGATGTTGGAGAGGGCGTCGCCGAAGTTGTGAACCA
>DATLVJ010000106.1:0-4207 GCA_035577585.1 Candidatus Limnocylindrales bacterium | reverse complement strand
TTGAGGGGTGACCCATTCCATGGCGACGGCTCCTTGAATTCGAAATGTCAGTTCGCAGGGCAACACGAAAATAACACAGGAAAACGCGGAAGGGAATAGGGATTGAGCGAGTGGGTGAAAAAGCGAGCCCGCTTGGTTGCGCGGGGGAAAGACGAACATCAAGCGAAAGTCGTCAATGGCTGCACTCAACTCTTTTGTTACTCTGCTTCGAAAAATTCCACACGATTTGCACAAATCCAACGGAATTCGCTTGACATGTTTACCAATCGGATTAGGATGTGGGCAGAAGTGGTGCGAAGTGGTTTTCAGTAGAGTAAAGTAGGGTGGTATAGAGGGCTGTGGTGGAATTGGGCAAACCGATTCTCCAACGAAGTGGGCAACGTGAAACTCCGGGGAAACTGTCCAGCGAAGGTGGACGAGAAGGGTCGTCTGAAGATACCCGCCGTGTTTCTCGAGGCTTTGCAGGAATTTGGCAACCAGTTCTATATCACCAGCCCAACCGGTGAAACGGCACGAATCTACCCCATGAAGGTGTGGGGCGAGATTGAGGATAAGTTGGCGAAGTTGCCGAGCACGCATCCGGTGAAGCGCAAGTTTTTGTTGAGGACCAGCTATTTCGGTCAAGCGGTAGAGATGGATGGGCAGGGGCGGGTTCTGTTGCCAGCTGTGTTGAGGGAAGCGGCGCAGGCGAAGGGCGACGTGGCGGTGCTGGGAGCGTTGGATTACCTGGAAGTGATCAACAACGCGAGGGCTTTGGACCAGATGAAGAGCGAACCGTACACGGACGAGGACAACAAGATTTTGGGCGATTTGGGAATTTAGTCAGGAAGTGGCCCGCCTTCGCCGCAAAAAAGCGCGGCTACGGCGGGTTGGCTAAAGAGATTGGACGCTCCACACACGCCGGTTTTGTTGGAAGAGGTGCTGGAATGGCTGCAAATAAAGCCGGACGGAATCTACGTAGACGCAACACTGGGAGCAGGCGGACATTCGTCGGCCATCGCGGCGCGGTTGTCACCGGGAAAAGGGCGGTTGATCAGCCTGGACCGGGACGCACAGGCGCTGCAGATCGCGCGGGAACGGCTGAAGGAGTATGGGAGTTTAGTGAGTTTCGTCCACTCTCCGTTCTCGAAGATTGCGGAGGCCGTACACGGGTTGGGGATAGCGAACGTGGACG
Organism: Candidatus Limnocylindrales bacterium; assembly: GCA_035577585.1. Lineage (GTDB taxonomy): Bacteria > Acidobacteriota > Terriglobia > Acidiferrales > UBA7541 > Acidiferrum. The sequence goes on along the minus strand of DATLVJ010000106.1, from coordinate 3,033 downwards.
GGGTCTTGGCCGACTTGGGAGTTTCGAGCATGCAGCTTGATCGACCGGAGCGGGGATTTTCGTTCCGGGAGGCGGGGCCGTTGGATATGAGGATGAGCAGCGGGGAAGCGGAAGAAGACACGCTGACGGCAGACGAGATTGTAAATCGGTGGTCGGAGAAGGAAGTGGCCGACCTGCTCTTTCAAGAGGCGGAAGAGCACGATTCGCGAAGGATCGCCAGGGGAATAGTGAAAGCGCGGCCAATTCGGGACACGGCGCACCTGGCAACGGTTGTGGCAGGCGTCCGGAAGCAATGGGGAAGGCAGAGACTGCATCCCGCAACAAAAACGTTTCTGGCGCTGCGGATAGCGGTGAATCGAGAGATGGAGGAACTCGGGCAGTTTCTTTTTCGGACCCCTGCCACATTAAATTCAGGCGGCCGATGGGTGATGTTGACATACCACTCGAGGGAAGACCGCCCGGTGAAGCGCGCGTTCCAGGAAGGTGAAAAAGAGGGGACGCTGAGAGTGCTCACCAAACACGTGATTGTGCCCGGCCCGGAAGAGCAAGGAGCGAACCCGAGATCGAGAAGCGCGAAGCTCAGGTGCGCGGAGAAGGTGTGAGATGGCGACAGCATTTCAATGGCGGGAAGTACCGGGCGGCGATGAGTTCCTTCGGGAGCCGAGGGTGGTTCGCGGTCAAGGGGGAGTTCCACAGCGCTTGAAGCCGGAGGTGGCGAAAACGGCGCCACGGCTGCACAGGAAATTTTCCCTGCACAAACCGGCGATGGTGGAATTTCACACCGTGAAACGGATAGATAATTCGCGGCTGGTGCGGCACATGGAACCGGTGAAGCTGAAGAATTATTACAAGACGGCGGCGCTGGGCGGAATCGTGGCCATGTTTTTTATGTTGTACATCTACCAGCACTTCCGCTGCATTGATTTGAGCTTTCAACTGGAAGACCTGAAGGGCAAGCAGACGCAAGCGATGGCGCTGAACGGCCAGTTGAAACTAAAAATCGAGACCTGGAGGAATCCGGGCCGGATTAATCAGATCGCGCACCAGTTAGGATTGCAACGGCCGGATCCTTCGCAGGTGCTGGAATATTCGAATTTCGATGGTTCCCAGGTAGAGGCCGCGCGCCTGGTGCGGCCAAACCGCGCTCCCTAGCGCGCCGCAGTGATGGCGAGCGCCGAAATCCAGCGAGTTTCGAAATAGTTTTCTGAGCCGTCCGGAGCGCGAGCCGAGTCCCAGGAACCATGGAGCAAGAAAAAGTCCACGTCCGATTGCTGATATTGGCTGGCGTGGCGTTTCTATGGATGACCGCGGTTTTCGGGCGGTTGACCTACCTGCAACTCATTTGTCATTCCGAATATATGTCCCGCGCGATGCGCCAGCAGCGACGGACGATGGAAATCGATCCGAAGCGGGGCACGATTTACGACCGAAACATGCGGCCGCTGGCGATGAGCGTGCCGGTCCAGTCGGCGTTCGCGATTCCTTCGGAGATAAAAGATACGACGATGGCGGCGCGGCTGCTGTCGGGGGTGTTGAAGGTGCCGCCGGACAGCCTGCGCGAAAAACTGGAATCTGGCAGCACGTTTGTGTGGATCAAGCGGAAGATGGCGCAGGAAGAAGGCGAGGCGGTGCGTTCGCTGAACCTGAAGGGAATCTATTTTCAGGAAGAGAACAAGAGGTATTACCCGAAGCTGGACATGGCAGCGCACGTTTTGGGATTTGTGGACGTGGACGAGCACGGGCTGGGCGGAATCGAATACGAATACGACAACCGGATTCGCGGCAAGGGCGAAAAGATTGTGGTGATGGCCGACGCGCGGCAGCAGAAATTTGACGGCAGCGAGTCGCGGCAAGATCCCGGGGAGAGCGTGGTGCTGACGCTGGATGAAAAGATCCAGTACATCGCGGAGCGGGAACTGGCGGCGGTGATTCAGAAAGTGCACGCGCCGGCGGGAAGCGTGATTGTGCAGGACCCGAACACGGGAGCGATTCTGGCGCTGGCCAACTGGCCGAAGTACAACCCGAATTCGGCGACGGCGGTGCCGACGGAAGCGCGGATGGACCGGGCGGTGAGCGCGATCTATGAGCCGGGCTCGACGTTCAAGCTGATTACACTGGCGGCGGCGTTTGACCAGAACCTGATTCGCGCGGAGGAAGTTTTCAACTGCGAGAACGGGTCGATCGTCGTGGCCGGGCACCGGATTCACGATCACAAAAAGTATGGCGATCTGACGGTGGCGGAGATTCTGGCGAATTCGAGCGACGTGGGCGCGATCAAGATTGCGCTGAGATTGGGGCCGCCGCGGTTCAACGAATACATTCACGCATTTGGATTTGGCTCTCCGACGTCCGTGGACTTGCCGGGAGAAAGCCGGGGGCTGGTGCAGCGGCTGGATCACTGGGGATCGTTTTCGATCGGCTCGATTTCCATGGGACAGGAAGTGGGCGTGACGCCGCTCCAGATGATCAACGCGGTGTCCAGCGTTGCCAATGGAGGGCTGCTGTATAAGCCGCGCGTGGTTGAAGAGATGCGCCGGGGAGATCGCGTATTGCCGCTGGAGGGGCCTTCGGCGCCGGCGGAGCCGAAGCGGATCATCCGGCCGGAGACCGCTGCGATTATGCGGCGCTTGATGGAAGGCGTGATTTTGAATGGAACCGGCAAGCCGGCGCGGCTGGATGGCTGGACGGCGGGGGGGAAAACCGGAACCGCGCAGAAGATTGATCCGGCGACGGGACGATATTCGAGGACGAAAGTGATCGCATCGTTCACGGGATTTGCGCCCATTAACAATCCGGCAGTGACGATCCTGGTTTCGGTTGATTCGCCGGAAGGGTGGCCGCACGATGGGGCTGCGGTGTCTGCACCGGTGTTCAAAAGAATCGCGGAGCAGGTGCTGGCGTACATGGATGTGCCGCGGGACGTGCCGCTGAATCCGCGGTTGGTGCAGACCGCGTATCGGCAGAACCGTGAAAGCGAAGCGGTGGCGATGGAAGACGACACACCGATGGATTTCTCGGCGTCCGCGGAGATGA
>DATLVJ010000105.1:0-3058 GCA_035577585.1 Candidatus Limnocylindrales bacterium | reverse complement strand
GGGGCGGCACACGTTCATGTTCGGGGGAGAAATCCGCCGCGCCTATAACAATAACATCGCCCTTAACATCGGGAGCCTCTCCTATAGTTCCCTGGCCAATTTCCTCGCGGACTCGGCAAACGCGTTTACCGTTCAACTCGGCTCCGGCAACGACAAAATCCTGGCGCCGTCCTACGACGTCTTCGCCCAGGACAGCTTCAAATGGAAGCCCAACCTGACGATCAACATTGGCCTCCGTTATGCTTGGAATGCCACGCCGTCCGAAGCCATCGGCCGCTTCACCAACATTGATCCCCTCACCGGTAACCTGGTCCCTGCTGGACAGCCCTACCAGCAGAACAACATGAACTTCCAGCCACGCGTCGGTTTTGCCTGGGATCCCTTTAAGAACGGCAAGACCTCGGTCCGCGGCGCCTATGCCATCATGACGCAGGCTCCCACCACCAACATCGTGTCGCCGCTGAGCAGCAACCCGCCATTTGCAGTCCCGATTTCCGCAAGTTCCGCGACCAATGCGATCACCGCGGAAAATCCAAGTGCGGCCGTCGTCGGCACAAGCCTGGGTCCCGTGGTTATTAATCCCGGGTTTGATAATTCCTACGCCCAGGATTGGAATCTTTCCATCCAACGCCAGATCACTCAGGACCTGGGCTTGGAAGTTGCCTATATCGGCGTGAAAGGCACGCATCTTCAACTCACCCAGAACATCAATCAGCCTCTGGTCACCGATGGCTTCTACGGTTCGACGCGGCCGTTCCCGTCGCTGCCCGCGACCAGCCCGATCATTCCGCCACAATGCCAAGCGCCCAATCCTAACTGCCCGTACGGAACTATTAACCAGGTCAATAGCGGCGGCAACTCCACATACAACGCCGTCTGGATCACCGCGAACAAACACGTTTCCCGCGGCCTGGAATTTCTCGCCACCTACACTTACTCCAAATCGATCGACTACAACTCTCTTTCCACCGGCGAGACCTACATCATTCAGAACGCCTACAACCCGCGCGGCGACCGTGGTCTTTCCGAATATGACGTCCGCAATCGCTTCGCGCTCAGCGGCTTCTATCAGCTTCCCTTCAAAGGCAATCGCCTCGTTTCCGGTTGGCAATTTGGCCTCTTCTTCCAGGCCCAAAGCGGCAGCCCCCTGAATCCAACGCTTTCTATCGGCCCCGGTCCGGGCATTTCGCTTACCGTCCGGCCCGATCTCCTTGCCCCGATTCAGACGACCGGGAACCCATCCAACTGGTTCGCCAACGCAGTTCTCTGCCAACCGTTCAATGGGCCATTGCAGGGTGGCGTTCCCGCGATTCCGGATTGCGCAGCCACTTCGAACGCGACTCTGGCCGTACCCTGTACTTTCAGCGCGGCGCCTGTAAGCCCTGATCCAACTTCACCCAATAACAAGGTGTATCCGATCATGCCGGGCACTTGCCATCCGGGGTCTCTCGGCCGCAACGCTTTGCGTGGCCCGGACTTCGTGAACACTGATTTCTCCGTTACCAAGGACACGAAAATCACCGAGCGCTTAAACCTGCAGTTCCGAACCGACATGTTCGATGTCTTCAACCATGCCAACTTTGGCAATCCCGTACTCACGGCAACCAGCAAGTCGCTTGGCATTATCGGCGGCACGCGATTCCCGACGGGCGACTTTGGCTCGTCCCGCCAAATCCAGTTCTCTCTTCTCTTGCAATTTTAGAGAGGCAACAACAAAACTCAACGGGGGCAGGCCTCGCGCCTGCCCCATTTTCTTGCTTCCTCTTAAAATGCCCTCCGTCCGCATTTGGTGGCAAATCAATCCACGACTTTCGGGCAGTGTCCGCGCGTTTGCCCGCCCCTGCACCCCCGACCAGTAGGCTTGCCCTTTCCCGCGGCGTAGCATTCTTGCTGCTGGGGCGGTGTCCCCATTCGGGGAAAAGCGAGGTTGTCGTGTACTGCGAGCATTGCGGGCTGAAGATGTATCCAGAGCGTCCGGTCTGCACGCGCTGCGGAAAGTCTCCGACCTACGAGTGGATTCAGTTGACCAGTTTGCTGGTAATTTTTCTGGCGGTGATCGGCAACGAAGTCACCGGATGGTTTTTGCTTCCCAAGATGGCGGCGACTCATCCGACCGGCCATTTTTTTCGCACCTGGCTCTGGGTAGACCGCGAAACCAGTCACTACGGATGGATGCCTCTCGCCGCTGGCCTGCTGATGTGGGAATTTTATGTGTGGCGCAAGGTGCGCAAGGCGAAACCCGTAACCAAGATCCGCAGCTGGGTCAGCCGCAAAATTCTAACCTTTGTTCTAGCGGCAGGCTTCGCTCCCATCCTCCCCTGGTGGCTCCCCGCTGGCCAGCCGTCCGAAAAAACGCTGGCAACTCTCTCCATGTATCCCGGTTTGCCGTGCGCGATTTCCTGGGGCGCCATCCTGATTGTGGCCACCGTGCTGTGCTGCAAAGCGGAGACGCGGAACTTGCTGCTCGGGAATGGTAAAACACTTTCGCTCGTCAGCCTCGGCGCACTCGCGATGTTCATGGCGCTGACCCTGGTTGGCTGGTCACTGACGTAACCGCGCCCCAAAACGGGAAAAGATTCGAATCGCTGTGGAAATCGTTTCGAATGTTTTTTCTGCAAGTGTCGCAAGACACGGCTCTTACACATTTCGAGTAGTCCCGGTATTTAGCAAAAAATTACCTTCAAGTGTTACTTTAAATGTCGGCGCGCCGACATTCCCGCTTCGCTCTCTGGCCCTCTCCCTCCCGCCTCCTGCTTTACACATCCGCCAGATGACTCTATCCTGAACCTATGAGCGACACGCGATTTGGCTTTGCCACGGTGGAAGAGGCCGTTGACGAGATTCGCCAGGGACGCATGATTGTCCTGGTGGACGACGAAGACCGCGAAAACGAAGGCGACTTGACGCTGGCGGCTGAGAAAATTACGCCCGAAGCGATCAACTTCATGGCCAAATTTGGCCGCGGGCTGATTTGCCTCGCACTCACCGAGCAGCGCTGCGACGAGCTGAACCTTCCGCTGATGTCCCAGATCAATACTTCCGTGCACGGCACTGCGTT
>DATLVJ010000104.1:0-3953 GCA_035577585.1 Candidatus Limnocylindrales bacterium | reverse complement strand
TGAAGCGCTCTTCTTCGACGGCGGCAACCAGCTTGCCGTCGCAAACGAGGGCCGCCGAAGCGTTGCCATGATATGCATTGATCCCGAGAATGTTCATCTTCGAATCATTCAGTGTACCTAAATTAAAGATTGCGTGTTATCGGGTGGTTTTGCGGAAGCCGTTTAGTTTCCGACCAGCCAATTCTACGTCCGTCTGACCGCCGAGAAGTTGGGGCCGAGGATAACTTCCGAGTTACCGACAAACCACCAATAGCGTGAGTTTTGTCGCCTTGATACAATTTTGGAGATTCGAGAAATTCTCTATTTATCTGTGAAGAGAAAGGCTGTTCGTGCGCAAAATTGTCGTTCTTCTCTTATCCGCGTGTGGGATCAGCTCATCAGCGCTGGCCCAAGGTCTTGTGGGCGATTGGATCGGACAGATGAACGGAAGCTTCAAGGTCCGCATCCACTTCGAAAGGGTCGGCTCCGGTTTTAGCGGAAAGCTTATCAACCCTAGCGGCAACGAAACTGTTCTCGATCAGATTACGTCCGAGGGTACACATCTGCACTTTGCAGTGAACAAGCTCAACTTGAGCTACGACGGCGTCTGGAGTGACGGAGAGAAGGCCTGGAAGGGCAATCTGACGTTTCAGCAGATTTATCCTCTAGTTCTGAAACGCGCCACTGCAGAAGACATGGCCTCAGTCGTTCACAAGCGCCCGCAGGAAGATGCGATTAATGCCGGACCAGCACCTTATGTGCAGCGGGAAGTCCACTTCAATAATTTCGCCAGCCATAACCAACTCTCCGGTACGTTGAGCCTGCCGAACGGCGAGGGACCATTCCCGGGTGTTGTGCTTGTCTCAGGAACTGGACACAACACAAGAGACGAGGACGTCTCGGGACACAAGGTATTCCTTGTTTTGGCAGACGCGCTGAATCGCAAAGGTTTTGCAGTTCTTCGTTATGATAAGCGCGGCGTTGGCGGCTCTTCCGGTGACTACGACGCTGCAACCACGACTGATTTTGCATCGGATGCCGAAGCGGCGGTAGCTTGGCTTAAGACTCAAGCTCAGATCGACGCAAGCCGTGTCGGTGTGCTCGGCCATTCTGAAGGCGGCATCATCGCTCCTGCTGTTGCCGCAGTGGATAAAACTGCGGCCTTCGTCGTTATGATCGCGGGTCCCTGCATTCGCGGCGATAAACTGTTCGTTCTGCAATCGGCAATGACCGCGAAAGCTTACGGCGCGCCGGACGACTATATCGCCAGACGCAAAGTATTCGATCAAGAGCTCTACAGCGCCATTCTCTCGGCACCGTCGGAATTGGCCGCTTTCGATCGTGCCAAAGCACTCGTCGCTGAGGGTGTCGCCGAGAAAATCGTCGATGCAAACGAGGCCGAGACCCTACCGAAAGACGATACCCGGCCATGGGAGCGCTATTTCCTTGCCTACGATCCCGCGCCAACCTTGGCCCGGCTCACAGTGCCGGTTCTGGCGCTCAACGGATCATTGGACGTGCAGGTGCCGGCGAAGGAAAATCTCGCCGCTGCTCGCGAAGCCTTGAAAAATAATTCAAAAGCCACTGTCATGGAGTTGGCGGGGATGAATCATCTGCTTCAGGACGCCAAGACCGGCGCGCCCAGCGAGTACAACGACATCGAGGAGACAATGTCGCCCACGGCTCTCAAAATCATCACCGATTGGTTGAGCGTGAACGTTTCGCGGCGCCACGAACCAACTAGCTAGAGTAACCACCAGATTCCCATATGCCCCCCTGCTTCATTAGCCTGCCCGTATCACAGCGTATTCGGAAGTGATCCACATGTGTGATAGGCGGATGAAACGGAATCTGATCCACTAGGGGCCTCTCTAACGACTTACACATTCAAGCTAAATGGCGGCGGCACCATTCGTTCAGGACGTAGAGGGACCAGGGGCGGGACCAGGTGGTGCGGGAGTGGAGGAAATTGTCCCAGACCATTTGGACGCCGGCGGAGTGGAGGTGGGGCGCCAATGCTGGCGCGAGATTGGAGAAACTTTCTTCGAGGCGGGGGCGGAGGGCGGTGCGCATCCAGTTTTCCCAGGGGAGGGTGAAGGTGCGTTTTTTCTGCTGAAGGATTTCAGCGGGGAGCAAGTCTTCGAGCGCGGCGCGGAGGAGAGCTTTGGGAGTCTCAGGGCGCACGCGGGCTTCGTCGGGGAGAGCGCACATGAATTCGACGAGCGGCGTGTCGAGGAGCGGGACGCGGACCTCGAGCGAACGGGCCATGCTGACAGAGTCGGTGTCGCGAAGGAGGGTGCTCGCCATGTAAGTACGGAGTTCGAGCCAGGAGATGGAGGCGACGGGCTCGAACTCGCGCGACTGGTCGGCGATGCGTTCGAGCCAGGCGAGCCAAGTGGGCTCCAGGGTGACACCATCGGCGGCAATGGTGCTTTTGCGGAAGCGCGGTTCGGTGAGGCGCTGCAGATCGGAAGGCGGGAAAAGCAGGCGGGTGAAAAAATAAGGATGGGGAAGAGCATTCGGCATGCGCCAGGCGTCGCCGGCTTTGCGCATCGCGTCGGGCGAGCCTTGCTTGCCCAGGAGGTTGCAGATCAGCGGTGTGCTGACGCGGCGGAACGCGGCGGGCACGAAGCGCGACAATATTTCCAGATGCATCAGCCTTGGCGTGTCCGTGAAGGTGGAGTAGCCAGCGAAAAGTTCGTCGCCGCCGAGACCGGAGAGCGCGACCTTCAGGCCGACCTGACGAGCAGCCCAGGAGACGAAGTAGGTGTTGACGCCGTCCATGGTGGGTTGATCGAGGGCGGAGATGGCTTCGTCAAGGCGGGCGAGCATGTCCGCGCCCTGCAACGGAACTTCCGTATGTTTCGTGCCGGTGGCGTCGGCGACGCGGCGGGCGAGGGGCGCTTCGTCATACGGGGTATCGGGAAATGAGAGCGTAAAGCTCTGGATGCCTTTTTGCGCGCGGGCAGCGAAAGCGGCGATAGCGCTGGAGTCGAGGCCGCTGGAAAGAAATAATCCGACCGGAACGTCGGCAATGAGGTGAGCGCGGACGGCGTCCTCGAGCAGCGCGCGGACACGCGGAACTGCAACCGTGAAATTGCGCGGGCGGCGCGGATCGCGCGCGGCGGGGCTGCGGCGCGGATCCCACCAGGGGCGCGCGCGGGGAGTGCGGCGGCGATCCGGAACGTGCAGCAGCAGGCGATGGCCGGGCGGCAATGAGAAAACAGTTTCGACCAGGGTCAGCGGTTCAGAAACGCTGCCGAAGAGCAGATAGCTGGTCAGCGCATCGGAGGAGAGCTTACGCGGAACGCAGCCGGAAGCGAGCAGGGCGCGAAGCTCGGAGGCGAAAGCGAAGCCTTCCTCGGTTTGCGAATAGTAGAGCGGCTTGATGCCCAGCGGATCGCGCGCCAGGAAAACCAGCGGAACGGTGGCGAAGTGTTTGCGCAAATCGAGCAAAGCAAATGTAAACATGCCGCGCAATTCGTCAAGCAGGTCCTCGCCCCATTCTTCCCAGCCATGGACGAGAATTTCGGTGTCGGACTTGGTCTGGAAGCGGTGGCCGGCGAGGGTCAGGCGTTCGCGTAGTTCGCGATAGTTGTAGAGTTCACCGTTGTAAACGACGGCTACATCGTGCGATTCGTTCCAGACGGGTTGATGGCCGCCGGAGAGATCGATGATGCTGAGGCGGCGCATGCCCAGGGCGAGGCCGGGGACGCGGGAGTCTTCGACGAGGAAGCCTTCGTCATCCGGGCCGCGGTGGAGCATGGCCTGGGCCATGGCTCGGACGCGGCGTTCGGCATCGTTACTCGCTGGGGCGTAAGCGAAACCGCAGATACCGCACACGCTCTATTTCATCTCCGGGGTCGAAAAAAAAGTCGCAGTGGCGCGGGTAAGGCTGGTGCGCAGGCGAAGGCGAGGAATCAGCAGGCGATGATCGGCCACCCAAGCCAGAACGATGCGCAGCAGAAAGAAGA
>DATLVJ010000103.1:0-7159 GCA_035577585.1 Candidatus Limnocylindrales bacterium | reverse complement strand
GGCCGTCGTCCCAGTCTTCGATCGCCGCGGGCATGATGCGCTTCATGGGATTTTTCATCCCGGCGCTGGCTGCTCCGATTTTCACCTGGCACATCGCGATTCCCGGGCTGACCGGTTGGCTGAAGCCGTACGATTTCGTTTTTACCTGGGCGCAACCGCTGGGAGTGTTCTGGCTGGTGCTGATGACGGGCGTGAATTATCTGGGCGTGCGGCTGGGCGGCGGGGTGCAGGTTTTTCTCACCGCCATTAAATTATTCAGCGTCCTCATGGTAATTGGCGTAGCGTTCGCGCTGCCGGTGCCGGACGCGCACATGCCGGGGCCGATGTGGCCGGCGGCGGGAAGCGCCGGACTCTTTGGCGCATTCCTTGCCGCGCTCGCCGCCGCTCTTTGGGCTTATGACGGGTGGGAGGATCTGAATCTCGTCGGATCGGAAGTGGAAAACCCCCAGCGAAATTTCCCACGGGCATTGGTGGGCGGCGTGTCGGTGGTCGCGATTGTCTATCTGCTCTTCAGTGCGGCCTGCCTGAAGGTGCTGCCGTTCGAAAGCGTTGCCAGTTCGGCGCACGTCGCCTCGGACGTGGTCGAACGCGTCGTGGGGCATGGCGCGGCGGCTTGGGTCACGCTCGCGATGGTAATCTCCGCGCTGGGCTCAATGAACTCCTCTGTCTTGAGCGGCGCGCGTGTTCCCTATGCGATGGCCCGCGACGGAATTTTCTTCAAGATTGCGGATGGGATTCATCCAAAGTACCGCACACCAGGTCGGGCCCTGATTTTTCAATGTGTGCTCGCAAGCTTGATGGCCTTGACGGGAACGTTCGAAGAACTGACCAACTTATTTATTTTTGCCGGGTGGATTTTTTACGGACTGGCGGTCGTGGCCCTTTTCCGTTTGCGCCGGACGGAGCCGGATATGCCGCGCCCGTATCGCTGCTGGGGCTATCCCTGGGTGCCGGGGTTATTTGTGCTGGGCGCGCTCGCGTTGACGACAAATATCTGGTTGCAGCGGCCTGGGCGGTCTTCAATAGGGCTGTTGCTGATGGTCGCGGGGTTGCCATTCTACCGGTATTGGGTGAAGCGCGGCGAAGTCGCTGCGGCCACTTAGCGGCCACCTTCAGGTGGCCTGGCACGCGGCTGCTAGAAGGTGGGCGTGCCGGCGGCCGCAGCACGGTTCCGGATCGCTGGAACGGAGAGCATCCCCAACATGGCTTTCACTGGCACTTCGATTTGCGGATGCAGCGCCTTGGCCATGGATTCAATCCCCGTAACTAAGCGTCCGGCGGGGCGGGAAACGTGCCCGTTGGCGTCAAGAGCGAACACTCTGCCCTCCCGAACCGCGGAAATCGCGTACCACTCCTCCGGAAATGACAGCGACAGATATTCGTCCCGCGCCTGCTCGGCCACATACCCGCACGGCGCAATAAAAATTGCTTCGGGATCCGCCTCCACAATTTCCTGCAGGCTGACCCGGCGCGATGGCGTTCTTACCTGTCCCAGCACGTCGATTCCGCCGGCGTGTTCCACCATCTCCGGAACCCAGTGGCCACCCACGTAAAACGGCTGCAGCCATTCAAGCACCGCGACTCTTGGCTGTTGGGAATGCGTGGAAAGCTGCTCTTTCAAGCGGCCGAGGCGTTCGCCGATGTGGGTGACCAGTTGCTGCGCGCGTTCGCGGCGATCCGTTGCTTCGCCAATCCACAAAATGTCGCGCCACACGTCGCCGAGGTCGTGCGGATCCAGGCTGATGATTTCCGGCTGCTTGGAGATGGTAGCCAGCGCGGCGCCCAGTTCTTCCGGGGTAGCGGCGCAGACGTGGCAGAGGTCTTGCGTGAAAATCAGGTCCGGGGCGAGTTCCTCGAGGCGATCGCGATTTACGGCGTAGATGGATTCTCCGCGCTCCACGTGTTCGCGCACCAGTCGATCCGTTTCCGCGGGTGTGGCATCCTTCGGCAGGCGCGATGAAACGACGGCGGTTTTCGTTTTCGCGCGAAGAGGAAAATCGCATTCATGGCTGACGCCGACGATTTCGTCATCCAGGCCAAGCGCGAACAAAATCTCCGTGGCGGACGGCAATAAAGAAACGATGCGCATATAGCGGACTTTAGCACACTGCGCAGCGCCATGGAATGCTGGCACAGTGCCTGCAATGGGTCACTTTGATTTCCAAAGCCTAAGCAATTCGGCTACACCAGCGATTAAGATCGCAAGACTTACTGCCACGGCCACAGCGCGCTGGTATGGATTAGGATTGTACCGATACTTCGTCCTTCCGGTCCAAGGGTGCACTGCCCTAAATTCTTTCGCGAAAAGGCCGTACCAAACTCCGTAGACCGCTATCACTGTGGCCAGCAACACTAAGATCATCGCGACTAATCCTCCCCGAGTCCTTTCAGTGTAAGCCCGCAATCAATCCGCTTTGTGGCGGATCCGTGCGTGGGCACTGTGGCGCATTACGAACGGAACGGGACGCGGCGCCTACCCTGTGGAATTCAGACTGACCCACTGCCACAGTGCCGCAAAGATGGTTTATTTGTAAAGAAAGTAGCGGCGGCGGATGGCGTCGTAATCTGCGAGTTCTTTTGCCCAACTGGCGATGATTTCTCCGGCGGGAGCGCCGGACTGCAATTGTTGGATGGTGGAATTATTCCCGACGAGGAAAAGAAGCTTGCTGACGTCGAACTGCGAAGCATACTTCTTGTGCAGTTCGGCAGCGATTTCAAGGCCGATGCGCATGGAACGCAGCGAGAACCGGTCGGTTACGCGGACGCCGACCCCGCCGCAACGCTGGCCTGCGTAGAGGCCGCTGACGGGGATGAACGGCTGATTCACGAAATGGACGCCGGGAAGATTTTTTGCGTTGAGCACCCCGGCGATGTCTTCGCCGTTCATCCAGGGTGCGCCGAATTCTTCGAACGGGGCTTGGGTGCCGCGCCCGACGGAGACGCCGGCGTTCTGGAGAATCTCCAGCCCGGGATAAAGCAACGAGCCTTTTAGCGTGCGGAGATTGGGCGACGGAGGAATCCATTTGAGCCCGGTGCTCTCGAAGAAATAGTTGCGATGCCAGTTTCTCATCGGCACCACGTGGAGCTGCGCGTTGATGTGATTTTCCGCGTTCAAGAACTGCGCCAGCTCCCCGATGGTGAGCCCGTAGCGCACAGGCAGCGGGTAATAAGCGACGAAAGCGGTTTTGTCCGCGTCCAGCATCGGACCCTCGACGATATCCCCGTTCAGTGGATTCGGGCGGTCGAGCACGAAGAAGGCAATATTTCTTTTGGCGGCCTCCTCCATGCAATAGGCCATCGTGGTGGTGTAGGTGTAGAAGCGCACCCCGGCGTCTTGAACGTCGAAAACTAGTGCGTCGATGCCTTTCAGCATTTCGTCGGTCGGCCGAAGGTGGTCTCCGTAAAGGCTGAAGATCGGCAGTCCAGTCGACGCGTCTTTGGAGGAGGCAAGCTTTTCGTCGGAGTGTCCGGCGATGCCGTGCTCCGGGCTGAAGAGGGCTACCACCTGGACTCCCGGCGCGTGCGCAAGTACGTTGATCGTGGTGCGCTCCTGATAATCCAGCCCGGTGTGATTGGTAATCAATCCGATATGCTTTCCGCGAAGTGGCGCAAATTTTTCCGCTTCCAGAACGTCAAGCCCCGTCTGAACGCGGCCGGGGTGGCCCCCGCTTTTTGCGCGCTTGGCACGGGTTTGGGCGGCAAGCGAAAAACTGGACGCCAGAAGCAGGACGGAAAAGCAGACGTAAAGCGCGATGCGGGAAGCATTTGAATTTGCGCGAACTCGGGAGCGATGTTTCATATCCCCCAATGATATTCTGGAACCGGAGTTCCGCACCTTCATTGTGAGCGGGTAGTGCGCGTGCTATATACAGTCAAGGCATGGGGCACGGCAGGGATTTCTCCAATATGAGCAGGCGAACCGCCGCGTTGATGCTGTTGCCTCTGGTCCTCCTATTCCTTATGACACCGAAAGTTCGCAGCCAATCACGCAGTGGAAAGTCGCCGAAAAACGCAGTCTCGAAGTCCGTCACCAAACAAAACGCTTCCCAGGACGCTCCGAATTCAAACCCTTCCACAGCTGACGCCGGCTCGTGGGTGGAATCGACGCTCAAAGGGATGAGCCTCGAGGAAAAAGTCGGGCAACTTCTGTTTACCACGTATCACGGCAGCTTTACAGCAACGGATGCCGCAGCTTACGCGCAGATGATGCACGACGTGGAAGACTTGCACGTCGGCGGCTTCATCAATGTGACGCAGGGCTCGCCGCTTGGATTTCTCAAGAGCCAGGCCTACCCCTCAGCCATGCTCAGCAACCAGTTGCAAGCGAAGTCCAGGCTTCCGCTGCTGATCGGTGCGGATTTCGAACGCGGCACCGCGATGCGTCTCGACGAAGGAACTTCTTTCCCCAGCGCAATGGCGCTGGCTGCCGCTGGCAATCCGAAAGACGCGTACACGATGGGCAAAATCACCGCTCTCGAAGCACGCGCCGCGGGAATTCACTGGATCTATGCCCCGGACGCGGACGTGAACAGCAATCCGGGAAATCCGATCATCAACACGCGGTCATTTGGCGAAAACCCCGAAAAAGTTGCGGAATTTGTTACCGAGTTTATCCGCGGCGTTCAGGAAAACGGCGGCCTCGCCACCGCCAAACACTTTCCCGGCCATGGCGATACCACCGCGGACTCCCACATTGATCTGCCCGTTGTCACTGCGGACCGCGCGCGCCTCGATAAGCTGGAACTGGTTCCCTTTCGCGCGGCCATTGCCGCCGGCGTGGGCAGCATAATGACCGGGCATCTGAATGTACCGGCGCTGGAGCCGGATCCGAATGCGCCTGCAACGCTTTCTTCCCGCGTGCTGACAGATTTGCTGCGAAAGCAGCTTGGCTTCCAGGGGCTGGTGGTCACAGACGCGATGGACATGGGCGGGATCACCGTCCGCTATGCCCCGGGCGATGCCGCGGTCCGGGCCTTTCTTGCAGGAGTTGATGCGCTCCTGATGCCGCCAGTGCCGGACGCAGCCTATGCAGCGCTCCTCGCCGCGGCACAGTCCGGTCAAATCTCGCAGCAGCGGCTGGACGCTTCCGTTCGGCGAATTCTGGAAGCGAAGGCCAGACTTGGATTACAGAAGAATCGCCTGGTGGACGTTGCCGCCTTGAACGAAAACTTTGCGCGGGTGGCGTGGCAGGCGGAATCCCAGGAGATTTCCGACCGCGGGATTACGCTGCTTCGCGATACGCCGCATCGGTTGCCGTTGGACGGGACGAAACCCGCGCGGGCGCTGTTGGTTTGCTTGTATGCCGATCCCGAGCCATATCCCGGCGAGGATTTGGAGCGCGAACTGCGCAAACGGTTTGACTCCGTGGCGACGCTCCGCGCCGACACCAAATTTGCCAGGGCGGAAAACCTCAAACTGCCTGCGCCCGATTCCTACGACATGGCGATCCTGGCCCTCTTCGTCCGCGTCAGCGATCGCAAGGGCGACGTGGACGTCCCGGCCGACCAGTTTCCCTTGATCCAGCAGATTTACAAGACTGGCAAACCGGTGATCTCCGTTGGACTTGGAAGTCCGTACTTGATCGAACGCTTCCCGCAGGCCGAAACGTGGCTTTCCGTGTTCGGAATTGCCGATGTTGCCCAGATTTCCGTGGTTCGGGCATTGTTTGGAGAAATCCCGATTCGCGGCCGCTTGCCTGTCACGATTCCTGGCGTCGATCTGAAAGCCGGCTACGGCCTGCAAGCGTCCTCGAATTCGATGACGCTGCAACCAATGGATGTGCGCGGCGAAGCACTCCTGAAGCCCGCGTTTGACGTAATTGAGAAAGCCGTCGTCGACCGGGCCTTTCCTGGCGCGACTCTTGCCGTCGGTTTCCGCGGCAAGCTCAGCGTGCATGCCTTCGGCAAACAGAAATACGACGCAAAATCCCCTGCGGTGAGCGCGGACACGATGTACGACATTGCTTCGCTCACGAAAGTGGTGGTCACGACCACACTGGTCGAAAAACTGGTCGAGGGCGACTTCCCTTCTCCCCTGAGTCTGGATGCGCCGATCGAGCGCTATTTACCGGAATGGTCCAAGGGGCCGCAGCCGGAGTGGCGGCACTCGGTAACCGTCCGCCATTTAATGACCCACACTTCGGGATTGCCGCCGTTCAAAGAATATTGGCGGACGTCCACCAGCAAACAGGAAACGCTCCGCAGGATTTTCGCCGAGCCCCTGGAATACGAGCCGGGAACGAAAGTGGTTTACTCCGACCTGGGAATTATTTTGATGGCGGAGATCATTCAGCGGCTGACCGGGAAACCGCTTGACGTCCTTGCAAAGGAAAATATTTTTGGTCCGCTGGCAATGAAGCGTTCGATGTACAACCCGCCGAAACCAGCCTGGCCGGAAATCGCGCCCACGGAGTTCGACAGTCAATTACGCCACCGGATGCTGCAGGGAGAAGTCCACGACGAAAACGCGTTTGCGATTGGCGGTGTCTCCGGACACGCCGGCGTTTTCAGCACCGCTCCGGACCTAGCGGTATTCTGCCAGATGCTGCTGAATGGCGGCGTGTACGCGCACCAGCGGCTACTGAAGCGCGCGACCATCGCCGAGTTCACGAAGCCCCAACCGCTGGCGCAAAATACGCGCACTCTCGGCTGGGTGGTGCCAACCGAAGGCGGGTCCAGCGGCCACTTTTTCTCCTCGCACAGCTACGGGCACACCGGCTTTACGGGCACCACAATCTGGATCGACCCCGACCGCCAGCTTTTCGTGGTGCTGCTGACGAACCGTGTTCATCCCACCCGTGAAAACCACAAAATCGCCGAAGTCCGCCCGGCAGTCCACGACGCCATCATGAAATCCCTGGGCCTGGCAGTGGAAGCAGCCCCCGCAAAATAAATTAAGTGTTAACCGAAAACGTAGGGGCGGCTTTATTCCGCCTTCTACTCTTGATGTAGCGGCCGCCTTCCGAGGTCTGTTATCTGGACTCCGGATGGTTTTGCGGAGCTGGCGCTTTGCCCTATGCAATCTCCTTTTCCGCCTGCTGCAAATCCTCGATCCTCCCCAAATCTCGCCACTGGTACTCATCCGCCCCAAACGCCAAAATCCGTTCACCTTCCCCGGCCAATCGCAAATAACTCTCGATGATCGAGAACACACCCTGCTC
>DATLVJ010000102.1:0-2014 GCA_035577585.1 Candidatus Limnocylindrales bacterium | reverse complement strand
CGCGGACAGGTGAATCGTGTCCGTGTCACGCTGAAATACGATGCCCCGCAGCCGCCCGCGCCCGGTACGACGCTTTTCTCCGAGGGCAAAGAGGCCGGCCACACGACTCGCTCCGCGTTTTCTCCCGCGCTCAACGCGTCTATCGGGATGGCTTACGTGCGTCGCGAAAAATCCACCCCCGGTTCGGTAGTGGAACTTGCTGACTCCCCAGGTTCCGCAACGGTCGTAGCCACACCAGTTACGTAGCCGGCTGTTTTCATACGTGGAATCTACTTAGAAATTGGATGCCAAAGTGGGTGTCATCTTGAGGACTGCGCAGTTTGCGGCCAGATGGATCTCAAGTGAAACGGCTAGCAAAATTTTGCAGTTGAGATCCTTCGGCCCCGATCGGAATCGGCGCCTCAGGATGACAACTGGCTGCTGACGCTTATTGAGAGAAAATTTCTTATTTCGGAAAGGTCCGAACTAGCTCGCCGAAGTGCTCAAATCGCGGATCTGGCGAAGGAGTCTGCCGCGGTCTTCGGGGTCCATGGCGATGAACTGGACGGCGATGCCGTAGTGCTCCTGATGGCGGCGGACGACGCCGCGGCCGCGAACTTGCCCAAGGGGCATGTCCAAAAGGATCTGCACCAGGCTGCGAATGGCGACTTTTTTCTTGGTACGGAGAAATACCCCGCCGACGGCGAGGCTCTCGATATTCGAAACGTCCCGCTGCATCCCCGATCGCCAAGCTCCCAAAACGCTAGACGGCGGTTTAATCCGAGGGTAGGCCCGCTGCTCCACGACGTTCATAGGCTCCCGTCCTTACAGGGGCCAAAAGTCTATCCCTGGTGAGGGCCGGCGTCCAGAGAAAGTTGATTAAAATTCGCGTTTTGGCGGGGTTTGTTGGGGTCCGACACGCCCCGCGGCGATGTCAGCTTTGAAGTAGTTTTCGCCCTTCATGGGGAAGCCTGCCATTCGGCGAAGCATGGCGATCTGGCCGACGTGGTTCAGGGCGTCGGCAACCGGGCCCTGGAAAAGTCTTTCGGGAGAGGCGTGCAGGGCCTCATTCCCTTCCAGGTAGGCGTCAAAGCGCTTCAGGGTGGCGAAAAAACGGTCCACTTCGCTGGCCCACGGGAGCGGGGGCGAATCGTGCCATGCGGCCTGGCCCTTGGCCATGGAAAGGGCCCAGTCAAACAGGTCGCCGAGGTGGGCGAGAATCTGCTCCGGGGTCCGGGCTTTTTCGGGGGGCTGGAATTTGGCGAAGGATTCGGGGACGTCGCGGAGAGTTTTGCCGGCTCGATAGGCAATCGTCGCAAGGCAGTGTCGGAGCAAATCGCGTGCGCTGACGGTTTCAGGAATTGGCGAAGCCATGGGAATCTCCTAGGCGAGATTCAGCGCCCGCTTGAACGAACCCTTCTCCGCATCAATTTTTTTCTGAAGCTGCAAAATCGCATAGAGGACCGCTTCGGGCCGCGGGGGGCATCCGGGGACATAGACGTCCACGGGAATCACCTGGTTGCACCCCTGCACGATCGCGTAATTATTGAACACGCCGCCGGATGTGGCGCAGGCGCCCATCGAAATCACCCACTTCGGCTCCGGCATTTGATCGTAGAGCTGGCGGATCACCGGCGCCATTTTTTGCGAAAGCCGGCCGGCCACGATCATCAGGTCCGCCTGCCGGGGGGATGGCCGAAAGACTTCGGCGCCAAACCTTGCCAGGTCAAACCGCGAAGCCGCCATGGACATCATCTCAATCGCGCAACATGCCAGACCAAATCCCAGGGGCCAGATGGAGCTGCGGCGCGCCCAGTTCACGGCCTTGTCGAGCTGCGTGAAGATGATTCCCTCATCCTGCAGGAGCTTGCCGAAATCATCCGGTTTTGTAAGCGTGACGTGTTTGGCCAGATTGGTTTCCATGGTTCCTCGTATTCCACTCTATGTTCGCACATCGCTCCGGCCCGCACAATCGGGTCACCCAGTCGCGGAAAGCTTCGCGCCTGCCCCGCAAACTAGGTAGAGTAGGCCCACC
>DATLVJ010000101.1:0-2601 GCA_035577585.1 Candidatus Limnocylindrales bacterium | reverse complement strand
CCGGCGATTCGATGCGATGGCGACCACTGCGAATTCTGCCGAGATGAGCAAGCGTGACGACGACGCCAATCGTTCCGTGCACACACATTCCCAGGTACCCGACGTTGTTAAAGAAAATGACGCCCGTCGCATTTGTCGGATCGTTTGGCTCGCACAACAAAGCGCCTACGATAATGTCCGAGCCCCGCGGTTCGTTGATTACGGAAGTGCGAAGTTGGTCGTGCTCGTCACGGAGTTGAACGAGTCTATCGGCGACAGATCGCCCGTTGAGACAGGGGCCTCCGGCGATGACGACACGAGTGGGCTCGCCACCGGTATGAGAATCTACGATGCCAATGCGCGCCAGCCGGGGAGAATTCACTGCTGGAGAAGCGGCGGATGAAAGAGAACGTAATTCCAAAGATGAGCTCCGAGAAGCAAGGTAGCGACGGAAAAGAGTTGAACGTCGACCAGATTGTATATAATATCCCGTGGGGCCATGAAATCCAAGCCCGCAAGACAGGAATTGGCAACAACCGCAGCCAAGTCTCACAATTTGAAGACGTTACGCTTACTGGGGAGTACTGGCGATGAGAGTCCGATGGCTACCTCTATATATAGGAATTCTAAGCTTCCCGTCGCTAGGAGTTTGCCAGCACCCAAATTCGGCACAAACCATACGAGACGAGCTGGTTAAGGCCCAGCCGCTTCCACTTCATGCCGTCCGGCTCTTGCCTGGGCCCTTGAAAACTGCACAAGACCTGGACGCCGACTATTTGCTAGATCTTCAGCCCGACCGGATGCTTGCGTTCTTGCGGCAACGAGCAGGATTGCAAGCAAAGGCCACACCGTACGGCGGGTGGGACGGAGAAGGGAGGCAATTGACCGGTCACATCGCAGGCCATTACTTGTCCGCAGTGAGTTTGATGTGGGCCGCGACGGGAGACGCGCGATTTAAAGAACGCGCTGACTACCTTGTAGCGCAGCTCAAAGAAGTTCAGGACAAGCGATACGACGGATACATCGGAGCGCTGCTCGACAAAGACGGAGTGGATGGAAAAGTTCGTTTCGCGGACCTTTGCAAGGGGACGATCAAGTCAGGCGGATTCGATCTGAACGGATTGTGGTCGCCATGGTACGTGGAGCACAAGATTTTTGCCGGACTACGCGACGCTTACCGCTATACCGGAAACCGCACGGCATTGGAAGTCGAAACAAAGTTTGCTGAATGGGCGGAGAAGATTCTTGCGCCGCTGAGCGACGAACAGATTCAAAAAATGCTCGACACGGAATTCGGCGGAATGAACGAAGTGACCGTGGATCTTTATGCAGACACGGGCGACTCCCGCTGGCTCGCACTTTCGAACAAGTTTCAGCATCGAGCAATCATTGAGCCGCTCGCGGCGGGCGAGGACATTCTGGCAGGGAAGCACGGCAATACGCAGGTGCCGAAGCTGCTAGGGTCGCTGGAGAGGTTTCTGTACACGGGGAATGAGACTGACCGTAAAGCAGCAGAATTTTTTTGGACGCAGGTGGCACTGCACCATAGCTTCGCGACCGGGGGCCACGGCAAGAACGAATACTTTGGGCCTGCGGACAAACTGAACGAAATGGTGGACGGCCGTACGGCAGAAACCTGCAATGTCTACAACATGCTGAAGCTGACGCGAGAATTGTTTTCGATCAACCCCGATATTCGCTACGCGGATTTTCACGAACGAGCTCTATTTAATCACATTTTGGCGTCGCAGGATCCGGATGACGGACGCGTTTGCTACATGGTGCCCGTCGGGCGCGGCGTGCAACATGAATACCAGGACAAACAAAGGGATTTTACGTGTTGCGTCGGTACAGGCATGGAGAGCCACGCGTTGCACGGGTATGGGATTTATTACGAGTCTGGCGACAAACTTTGGGTGAATTTGTATGCGCCATCGGTCGCCAACTGGAGCGCAGCTGGCGCTCAACTGAAGATGACAACAGATTTTCCAGCGGGAGAGCACGCCGTGCTGCGATTGACGCTGGCTCGGCCGAAGACCTTTACGCTGGCCTTGCGGCGGCCGTATTGGGCGGGTGTCGGATTCCGCGTGAGCGTGAATGGGAAAGCGCTAACGGAACTGCCGGCCCCCGATTCGTACGTTGAGCTTACACGAACCTGGAAGACGGATGACACCGTCGAGTTGGTGCTGCCGAAGACGTTGCGGGCGGAACCCCTGCCGGACAATCCGACCCGGCAGGCAGTGCTCTGGGGCCCCCTTGTGCTCGCCGGAGATCTAGGAACGGAAGCGAAGCTTAATCCCGAAGAAGAAGCGGGGCCGCAACCGCAAGCGCCGGTGTTAGTCGCACAAGCGGCGGGAGTGGAAGGTTGGCTGAAACCGGTGACGGGAAAGCCGGGGCTGTTTCGAACTACCGGAGTGGGGTTGCCGACGGATATTGATTTTGTCCCGTTCTACCGGTTGTCGCGGCGGCGCTACGCGATCTATTGGGACGTCTTCACGCCACAAGAGTGGAAGAAGCGTTCTGAAGCGTACGCTGCACAAGAGGCACGGAAAGCCAAATTACAGGCCGCGACTGTTGCGTTTGCACAGCCCGGCCAGATGCAGGCGGAACGCGATTTCAATC
>DATLVJ010000100.1:0-17424 GCA_035577585.1 Candidatus Limnocylindrales bacterium | reverse complement strand
ATAAGATCATCCGGTTTCCTCACGACGCGGACAGCACGAAGGAAGAGGCTGTGGCCCTGGCGCGGTTCTGCGCGGACCGCCACTTTCGCAGCGTGATTGTCGTGACGTCGAATTATCACGCCCGGCGAGCGCGGTACATTTTTGACAAAGTATTCCCGGTGACGATCAGCGTTTCGGTGGCCGGAGCCCATGACGGAGATTTTGACCCGGAGAATTGGTGGGAGAAGCGGAAGTCCCAAGGCCTTTTCATTCACGAGTTGGTGGGGATACTGGAGGCGTTTCGGGAGGGTGGGAAACCCCGGTCGGGCGAAAAATAAGGGAAGGGAACTGGCTGAATCCAGCCGAACTGGACGACCGGACAGGGAACCCTCAGGTCACACTATTTTGGGAAAAAGCTTGCATTGCCCTTTACACGGCATAAGTGCTGTAATATCTTGTTCTTTCTGAGTCGCAGTAAGCTCCCAGCCCTCGATCGGCGACTTTGGAGACTCTAACCTAAACGTCGAGGTGTCCCTTATGTGGCGAAAAGAAGATGGGCGGCCGCAAAATTCGAATGAGATTTCCACAAGTCCTATGAATCCCACTACTCCCTCAGCTTCTGCACCAGCGAATCCCAAGCAGTTGTCGAGCGTTCCGACTTCTGCGAATGCGGTGGCATGTCTGAGCCAGGGAATCCGGATCAAGGGTGAAATTACGGGAAGCGAAGATCTGTTCATTGACGGAAATGTGGAAGGGAAAGTGACGTTCCGCAATGCCGTTCTTACGGTTGGGCCGAACGCCAATGTGAAAGCCGACATCGACGCGCGCGAAATTGTGATTCGTGGCCGCGTGGAAGGAAAGCTCGACGGCTCGGAGCGCGTGCAGATTTGGCATACCGCGAAGGTGGCCGGAGATATTCGCTCGCAGCGGATTGCGATTGAAGATGGCGCGGAGTTCCGCGGGAAAGTGGAGGCGGGGAAAGCGCCGTCGCGGCCCGCGGACAATCCGCCGGCAAAGAAATTTGAGAACGCGAAACCGAAGGATGCCGATGCCAACCTGGAGAAATCGGCGCCGGGCGCGGCGGTAGCAGGGGCGGACTGAAGACATGGGATTTCTGAACAAATTGGGGATTGGGATCGGCACGCAGACGGCGCGCGAGGGCGCGCGCCCGATTGCAGGTGAACGCAACGCTCACCAGGGGAACGGTTCGGTAATGGCGGTCGGAACGAATCGGCCGCCGGAGCCGCAGGAAACTACGCGTGGTTCGAACGGGCTGAAGGAATTCTTGTGGAATCTGGATGGGCTGGGCCGCGGCACTCTGCTGGATCTGGGCCCGGCTTGGCAGACCACGCTGACCTTTTTCATCGAGCGCGGATTCCGGGTCACTTCGGACGATATTTTGCGGGACTGGTCTCAGTTTCTGGCCGAGGAAGACTCCAAGGCCAAGGCCAGCGGGGAAGCCACTCCGGAATCGTACGCTGAGCGGCTGCCGGAAGCTCGCGCCAAGCGTTTCCTGGAAGAGAATCTGCAATACCAGCCGGCATCGTTTGACGCGCTGTTGCTTTGGGACGTGCTGGATTATATGGAACCCGCGCTGGCCAAGCTGATGATCGGCCAGTTGACGGATCTGCTGCGTCCGGGCGGCGTGGTGTTCGCGATGTTTCACAGCAAAAAACCGGCGGGATTTCAGCGGTATCGCGTGGCGGATACCACAACGCTGCAAGTGCTGTCGGCGAAGACGATTTCCCCTGCGCAAAAAGTTTATCAAAACCGCGAAATTCAGGATCTTTTCGGCCGCTTCCGCACCATGAAGTCATTTGTGGGCCGCGATCAGCTTCGAGAAACTCTTTTCATCAAGTAATTCTCACTTGATTTTATTTTCACGGGACCGCCAGGAATTTCAGGCGGTCCGTATGTTTTGTTCCTGGGCAGGAACGGGCGGAGAGGCCGTGCGACTGATGCGAATAAACACCCGCGAGCCGCGGCGCCATGGGAGAAATCCACAAGTCAATCCGCTGAGAATGCGCGAGATACACCGGGAAGCGGTTTATTGTTCTTTTCGCTTGCACCACGCATCTCGCGGGCGTACAAGCAATTTGTGAGCTCCTGGAGCTCCGGAGGGTTGCATGAATCCACCGGGCTTAGAAGCGCAAGACAGCTGAGCACACCGCTCTTGCGGTGCGAGTCGCGAACGAAACGGTTGAAGGCTAATCCGCTCGCCAAGCGACGCAGCAAAAGAAAAAAGAGGGCCCTCATCGAGGGCCCTCTTTGTTTTTGTAGTCATTCAGCCTAGATCTGTCGGCTGGTTCGCCGCGGTCTCTCGATGATCTTCCCAGAAGAAAACGAATGCCGGCTTGGGCGCGATTACTGGGTTGGCTGGTGCGCGGCATGGTGTTGTTTGCCGTTATGTTTCTTGGAATGATGGCGCTTGTGGTGATGTTTTGAGGCATGCTGCGTGGATGGATTGGTTGACGATTCCGGCGCCGGGCCCTGCTGTCCGGCGGAAAGCGTCGAAAAACAGAATGCTGCCGCAAGAACGAAAACGGTTCGCTTCACTTGAATCTCCCTTGAGAAATCCCCCGTAGGCAGAATTCAAGCACATTGCGGGCTGAAAGTCAGGAGAAAGTATGAAGAAGTCCAGGGCCGGGTTTCGAAAGAGAAAACGAGGTAGGGGTCAGCCGCCGAATTTCGCTTGAAGCATGCGGATGACGAAGTTTTGCTTGGCGATAACCTGGGCCTGCCAGATTAGCGCGATGGTCATAAGGCTCATGGAAAAGATGCAGAGCGCGAGCGTCAATCCCATCTGTGTTTCCGAAGCAGGCAACCGAAATACACGACGCATCCAGGCCATGGAGGCTCCCAAGAAGGAAAAGTTGAGCGAACAAAGGGAATGGGAGCAATCGGGGGACCAACTCTACGGAGTGGTTTTAGTACCCTCATTACTATTTATTTTCAATCGTTTGGCGTGAGGGCTGAAACCAAAGCAAACGGCTCGCTGGCCAGATGTGCAAATTAGGGCACAGATTCGCCTTTCTATTTCCAATCACTTTGCGTCATGCGGTAGCAGAGCGTTCATAACTAGGGTTGATTCTGCCTAACTGTGGGCGCCGCTAGATCTCACGGTTCAAAATCATCTCGAGCGCGAGCGGCCAGGTGTCGGGGGAAGAGAGCGGCAGGCTCAGGCATTTGCCGCCAACTTCGGGTGCCTCAGCATCGCGTCCAGCGAGTAGCAGGCAGCGGTCGCAAGTGGGAAAGAGTTCGCCAGCTTCGTCCGAGGTGGCGATCCCAATGTTGTGAGGGTTGGCGCGAAAGGACCGCTGGTAGAGGTGGGACAGGTCGCGCACACAGGAAGCGAGATTCGCGCCCACGGCCACCGACCATAGCGCGCCGCGGGGCCGCACCTGGGCTTTTTGGCGAGCGGCTTCCATCTGGAATCGCTCGATATCGTTCTCTGAGGCTCCGGCGAAAAAGAAGATTTCATCGAAATCGCGCTGGCGGAGGAGCTCCGCTTCGCGCTGCGGCAATCCCGTGTTCTGGGACAGTTCGCGGGGCGAAAGATCGCGCAGGGGCACCACCTCAATACGCGTCTCCTCGGCGATCAGGCCGAGTGTCTCTGCCGCGGCGGGCTGCGGGGATGCCACTGGGACGCACGTAAATCGCCCCAGGCGCATGCTGCGGGGAGGCTTCAGGTGGAAGTAGTCTTCAGGGAGGAAAGTGCCGCAGCCGCCCTCCGGGAGAAAGGGATGGCCGAATCCGAATTTTCGAATGGTTGCGTCAAATTGCAGCCGGCTGCGGCCGGTTACCGGAACGATAGGTATGTTTGCTTCGCCCATGCCCTCCAAAAACTCGGAAAAGCCGGGGAGCGCCTTGTTCATCGTGCTGATCAGGTTGTCGGTAGAGCAATAGACGACGGTCGTGTTCGAACGCAAGAGGATACTCCGGGGGCCGTAAGCCGCACTGGCAGCAATCAACCAGGGCTGCGACCAGTGTGAGGACTGCACTGCTTAAACGCAAGCGCACGAGAGCTGAAATACAAAAAAAGGGGCGGGAAGCTTTCGCTTCCCGCCCTCGGTTCGATTTGTTCTTTGCTCTTAGTTACCGGACTTGGACGAAGCGGAGGTCGCAGGCTGCGCACCCGACTTCGGGACACTCAGGTAGCCGCTGATCGAATTCTTTCCGATCTTGTTGATGACCAGCTCTTCGGCCTGCGGAGCGCGCTGACCGGTCGGATAGAGAATGATGGGCGAGTTGATGTTGCGGTTCTTTTCATCAACACGCTTGTCTTCGAGAACCACCACGACGTTCACGCGGTTCCGCTTCTCGTTGACGCCCTTGAGTTCGACGGTGACGTTGCCAACCTTCTGGGGCTTGTTCTTGCCGGCGATGGTGAATTCGACGTAATCGCGTTCACCCATGCGGCGGAGAACATCGATCTCATCGTGGTTGCGGGCGATCAAGGTGCCAAGTTCGCTGCGCGCCATGGTGAGGTCGTTGTTGGTCTTGGCGAGATTGTCGCTGACGGTTGTGACCTTGGTGTCAACGGTCTTCACGTCGTCGTTCGTGGCCTTGGTGGCGAGTTCAGAGTGCACCGAGGTGTCCAGAGCGCTGAGCTTCTGGGTGGTTTCAGTGTTGAGCTGCGCGGCTTCCGTGCGAGCCTTGCGGAGCTGGCTCTGGGTAATCTTAAGCTTGTCCGTCACAACCTTCAGGTCGCCCTGGAGGTCGGTGTTCGTCTTTTCATCAACCACGAGGCGGTCTTTCATCGCGGTCAGATCTTGCTGCGTGGTCTGCTGAACTGCCTTCACCTGATCGGTGACGGCCTGCTTGGCGGCATCCAGCTTGGCCGAATTCGACCAGCCGAAGAATAGTCCGCCTAGAGCAATCAGAGCCAAGATAGCGATCGCCGGCATTTGCCAGGATGAGCCACCCTTATCAGTTGTGTAATCGGGGATCTCAGACATAGTATATATCTCTCCTCACCCATTCGGGTAAACCGTTCGAATTCCAGAATGGCAGCTCTTAGGGGCTGCCCAATGCTGTTATGTTTTCCTTATGTGCAACTGAAATGCCGCAGAGGGGTTGCGCCGGGGTAAGGCCTAAGTACTTGCCAAATGGACAGTTATTCATCCTGCCCACAAGAGCAGGCAGTACTAGGTCCGGCAATCTTTACGCGAGTGAGAACTTCTGCGATGAATTCCTACGTAGTGCAAGATTTTTCCACTTCTATCCCAGCCTGCCCAAGATCGGTGTATAGCTGGGCTGGCGACTGGTAATGAATTCCTGTGAAGCCCAAACGGCGGGCAGCTTCCACGTAGGCCCGGATGTCGTCAATATAGACGGTTTCGCCGGCGGCGACTTTGCAGGCCCGGAGTGCTTCCCGAAAGATCAGCGGGTCGGGCTTGCTGGCGCCGACCGAGCAGGAATACGTGCGCACGGATTTCGGAAAATAGGCGAAGAAATCGTAGGTGGATTCGAGTTTTTCCACGTGAATCGGGTCTGTGTTGGAAAGTAGTCCGAGGCGATGGGTTTTGGAAAGGCCCGAGAAGAGGGACGCTTTGTGGATGGGCTCGGGATCGAGTGCGGAATTCCACACGTTTTTGAACTGCTCGAAATCGAGGGATAGATTGAACCGTTTCGTGAGATGCAGATGCCAATCGCGGGGGGACATTCGGCCTTCCTGCCAATCGGGCCAGCGGGGATCTTTTTCGATGGCGGACCACAATTCTTCGGGGGTGAAGGGAAGTCCCTGCGCCAGCGAGGACTTCACCCGCTGGATTTCCACTCGAATCAGAACACGGCCTATGTCAAAGATTACCGCGCGCAATTTGGGCATGGGCTATGGCTTCTCTGGTGTGGTAGCAGGCGATGCCGCGGGAATCTGAGTCGTCCGCCGTGCGCGAAGGATGCTGATGATCGCGGGCAGGAGCGAGAGGATAATTACCACCGCGATGACGTAATGAATGCGCTGGCTGATGTTGGGAATGGTGCGGCCCAGCGAAAAACCGCCAAGGATCATCGTCCCCACCCAGATCGTTCCACCAAAAATATCGAAGATCAAATAGCGGGGATATGGCATCTTCGCCGCGCCAGTGACCGGAGGACAAAAGGTCCTCACGATGGGCACAAATCGGGCCAGGATCACGGCCCGGCCGCCGTACTTTTCATAAAAATCATGGGCGCGCAGGAGGTGGCTGCGGCGAAACAGCAGGGAATCTTCACGGCGATAGAGAGCCGAGCCGGCAGCGCGCCCAATCCAATATCCAATCTGATCGCCCAGGATGGCGCAAAGCATGACCGGCAGAAGCAGCCATTTCAACGGAATCAGGTTTCCCGCGGCAAGAATTCCTGCGGTGACCAGCAGGGAATCACCGGGCAGAAAAAATCCCACGAAAAATCCGGTTTCGACAAAAACTATCGTGCAGACAAGCGGCGCGCCCCCCGAACTGATTAAGTCCTTTAGCCCTTCGGTGCTGAATAGCGCGTGAAAGAAGTGGAGGATGGTGTCAAACACTCGGAATTAGTCCTGAGCGGCACGGGAATCGGGACCAGTGCGGCGGCTCGAACATTCGAAAAGGCGTCCCATCCCATAAGGTAGCAGAAAAGAACCGGATTCTCGCCACTTTCCTGCCATGCGGCGACGGCGTTGCCAACGAAGTTGAGCCACCATCCGCGGTAGTTCATCGCAGTGCCTCCGCAAGCATCACCTCACCCTGCTTTCCAAATGTGGATTGCATGTCGTTCTGGCGAGCCAGCAATTGCTTCAGCCGGGGAATCGCGGAGCGGGCTTCCACGCTGCCTGCTTCGATGGCTTCGTCGATGCGATCAAAATCATCCCAGGCCAGGCTGTGCACTGCGGGCCGAAGGACGAGGTCGGCGTGGCGCTCCCAGGCTTCCAGTTGATGCTTCTGAGCAGCGCTCACCGCTCGACTGACCACCTGAAAGATGTTTGTGGGCGCGCCGCGTTGACCGTCGTGGAGTCCCACGGAAACGCCGACCACGATATCGGCGCCCATTTCCCGCGCTGCTCGGGTTGGAACCGGAGCCACAATCCCGCCATCGGCCAGGCAGCGGGTGCCGATCTGAATGGGTTCGAACAGGCCGGGAAACGCACAACTGGCGCGAATCGCTTCTGCCAGGTTGCCCTGGCGAAAGACGACAGGATCGCCCGTGCCCAGGTCCGTGGCAACGATGGCTAACGGGAGAACAAGGTCTTCAAACTGTTTTGTTCCGAAGAGCTTTTGCACCAAGGCGCCGAGGCGCTCGTTGCTGGCCAGGCCAAAGCGCGAAACCCGCCACTTGGCAAAATCCCGAAAGCGAATTTGACGGCACTTGCTTATGATGCGGGGAAGAGGCACTCCGCTGGCGTAGGCTGCGCCGAGAATGCTGCCGATGCTGCTGCCCGCGATGGAGGTGACAGGAATGTTGTTTTCGCGAAAGGTGCGCAGGACGCCCAGATGCGCGTAACCGCGCGCAAAGCCGCCGCCAAGCGCGAGGCTGACGCCCAGGCGAGCCGCGTCGGGTTGGGACAGTGCAGGCGGTACATAGAAACGTTTGCTCACGAGGGTAAGGATCTCAGGAGTGTGGGCCTGACGCGATGGGTCAGCCGTCCTGAATATGAGGTACCAAAGTACCCGCGTAAGAAGTGCTCACAAAAGGCCATTTGCGGACAGGCAGTATTTAAGTACTAGTCCGGTAACCTCGCTGTACCATTGCCGGACACTGCCCTGGAAGCGATTCTACCCATGCACGATGCGTCCAATTCGCCGCCAGGGAGACCCAAATGGAAGTCGGGTACGACGCATGGATGGGACAGGCGGTGGTTTTACAGGTTGCTCTCGGGGATATCAAGGTTCCGCTGCGTGGGCGGCTCCTGAAAGAAGGCGGGGAGACGGTTCGCATGCGAGTAGGCGATGGTTGGGACATCGATATTTATAAAGCGATGATCCTGACTGTGGAAAAAGACGGAATGGCACTGATTCCAGCTTGAGGGGAGAACAGGAAATGGATAATCAGATACCGAAGTACGTCACCCAGTCGCGAGCGGCATACCTTCTGGGACTTTCCGTGGCGGAAATCGGCCGAATTTCCCGGGAAACAGGAATTGGACATGTGGAGCGCGCTGGCCATATCGAAGAGCGCTTTTTCACATACGAAGAATTACAGCGGATTTGCGTGCTGGCCACCCAGGAAAATGTGGTGACGCACTAAACGAGATTGAATTTCCTCAGGCCCCCCCTCAGGATGTACCCCCACCCCGGCTCGTTGCCCCCAGCGAGCCGGGGTTCTTCTTTTTTCCGGGTAGCGATTTTCCAGCATTGAATCGATTCATAAACCCTTTGACAGAACCGGGTAACGCGGTGAAACTAGGCGGCGATTCTTGCGGAGCCCATCCTTCAAATGATGAAAGGTGCATTTTTCTTCTTTGTGTCGGCGCTGATGCTGGCCGGCGGTTCGCTGCGGACTCCCACCATTCCGCGCTCAGCGGCAGAAGAGGGTGCATTCGACGTGGTAATTTCTGGCGGCCGGGTGATGGATCCGGAATCGGGGCTGGATGCGGTGCGAAATGTGGGCATCCGCGATGGCAAAATCGTGGAAATTTCCGAGAAGACTCTTCAAGGCAAACAGAGCATCGATGCGCACGGCTTGGTTGTCGCTCCCGGTTTTATCGATTTGCATGAACACGGCCAGGAGCCACGGAATTATGAGTTTCAGGCTCACGATGGCGTCACGACCTCCCTTGAACTCGAAGCCGGCACCGCCGATGTTTCCACTTGGTATGCCCGACGCGCGGGGAAATCGTTGATCAACTTCGGCGTAAGCGCCGGGCATATTCCAGTCCGCATGCGAGTGATGAACGATCCCGGGAAATGGATGCCAACGGGGCCCGCTGCACACAAAGCCGCCACACCCGCGCAACTGCGCGCGATTCAGCAGGAACTGGAAGCCGGATTAAAAGCGGGGGCACTAGCTGTAGGTATGGGCATCAACTACACGGAAGCCGCAACGCATCAGGAAATACTGGAAGTGTTCCGGGTCGCGGCAAAATATCAGGCGCCAGTGCACGTCCACGTGCGCTTCGCCGGCGCGGGGGAACCTTCCACCGGCCTGGCGGCTGTGGAAGAGGTGATTGCCGCGGCCGCGTCGACCGGCGTGCCACTCCACGTGGTGCACATTACCAGCATTGGATTGGCGCAGACGCCGCAGCTGATTCAACTGGTCGAGGGCGCGCAGCGCCACGGGCTGGACGTCACCACAGAGTGCTATCCCTATGTCGCGGCAAGCACTGCCCTCGAATCGGCCCTCTTTGACCCCGGGTGGCAGGAGCGCATGGGCATTACCTTCAAGGATATTCAGTGGGCCAAGACCGGCGAACGGCTTACCGCCGAGACTTTTGAAAAGTACCGCATAGAAGGTGGCGCGGTGGTCATCTATTCCATTCCGGAAGCTGCCGCGCTCGAGGCAGTTCGCAATCCCATTGTTATGATTGGCAGCGACGGCATGCCGATTACTGGCGCAAAAGTGCATCCTCGTGGCCAAGGGACGTTTTCCAGGGTGCTCGGACATTACGTCCGTGAAGAACGGGCGCTCGACTTGATGACCGCGCTGCGCAAGATGACTCTTATGCCGGCGCAGCGATTGGAAAAGCGTGCGCCGGACTTCCGCAACAAAGGGCGCATTCGCATGGGAGCCGATGCGGATATAACTGTCTTTAATCCCGCCACGATTATTGACAAGGCCACTTTCGAAGATCCGTTGCAATACTCGGCCGGCATTTCCTTCGTATTGGTGAACGGAGTGCCTGTACTGATGGATGGAAAGCTGGTCGAGAATGTATTTCCGGGGCGCGCTGCACGTGCGCCTATCCAGCAGTAGAGGCGCAAGCTCGGGCCGGACATTGAGCCAACAAAGGAAACGAACACATTGTCGCTAACCGCACTCGATTGGGCCGCGATCGCGGGCTACCTGCTGATCACATTAATCTTGGGCTTGTATTTCCGGCGCAAGTCGGCCCAGAGCACCGCTGATTACTTTGTTTCAGGCCGCCAGGTAAGTTGGTGGCTTGCAGGGACCTCGATGGTGGCCACGACGTTCGCAGCGGACACGCCGCTGGCGGTTACCGGGCTGGTGTATACGCAAGGGGTTGCAGGGAACTGGCTGTGGTGGAGCTTTCTCCCGTCGGGGATGATGACGGTTTTTCTGTTTGCGCGATTGTGGCGGCGCTCGGGACTGAGTACCGACGTGCAATTTGCGGAGTTGCGATATCACGGTAAGCCTGCGGCTTTTCTACGGGGCTTTCGCGCGGTGTACCTGGGGTTGCTGATGAATTGCCTGATTCTGGGCTGGGTCACCAAGGCGATGGTGAATATCGTCAGCACCTCGCTCGGAATCAGCGACGCGAAGGCGCTGGCGATATGCGTGTTTTTCCTGATGCCGTTCACGGGGATTTACGTTTCGCTGGGCGGCTTGTGGGGCGTGTTGTGGACGGATCTGTTTCAGTTCGTACTGAAGATGGCGATTGTGATTGCCGTGGCCTGGTATGGCGTGCATGCGGTTGGAGGGATGCCGCAGTTGCTCGAGAAATTGGCGGCGAAGCGGAGTCTGGCTGGGCCTCATGCGAGTGATATCACCGCGCTGTTGCCCGATTTTTCGCGCGGGCTGACCGGCGAAGCGCTTTGGACGCTGCCGGTGATTACGTTTGTGGTGCATCTGGCGGTGCAGTGGTGGGCGTTCTGGTATCCGGGGGCGGAGCCGGGCGGCGGTGGCTACGTTGCGCAGCGGATTTTCAGCGCCCGGGATGAACGGCATGGCTTGCTTTCGGTGCTCTGGTTCAACCTTGCGCATTATGCTCTGCGGCCCTGGCCGTGGATTCTGACGGCGCTGGCCGCGGTGGTGCTTTACCCCGAACTCGCACAGCCGGAACGCGGGTACATGCTGGTGGCAACGCAGCACACGCCCCATGCACTGCTTGGGATCTTGCTTGCTGGCTTTATGGCGGCGTTTATGTCCACGGTCGCGACGCAATTGAATTGGGGAAGCTCTTATCTTGTCGAGGATTTTTATCGGCGGTTCGTAAAAAAAGATGCCAGTGAAAAGCATTATGTGAACGCATCGCGCCTGGCGACGATTTTCCTGGTGGTTGCGGCGGCGTTGGTGTCCATGCAACTGCAATCGGTGAGTGAAGGCTGGAAGATTGTGCTGGAGCTGGGCGCGGGCACCGGCGGCGTGTATTTGCTGCGCTGGTATTGGTGGCGGGTGAATGCGTGGAGCGAAATTTCGGCGATGGCCGCGGCTTTGGTGACCACGTTGGCTTTGCACAGCCATTCGATGTGGATGAGCCTCGTGGGACGGGCTGCGCCGTTTGAAGGATCGGATCCGGTCGTGTTCGCGAAGACTACCTTGTGCACGACAGGCGTAACAACGCTGGTGTGGCTCGTGATTACACTGTTGACTCCCGCCGAGCCGCAACAAACACTCGTGGATTTCTACCGCAAAGTGCGCCCCGATGTGCGTGGCTGGGGGCCGGTGGCGCGCGCGAGCGGCGCAATCGAGGCAACTCGCGATCTGGGAAAGAATCTTTCGAGCTGGCTGATTGGCTGTATTTTCGTTTACACCGCCCTCTGCAGTATCGGGCAGCTCTGTTTTGGACAACTGGGGTCGGGACTATTTTTCGCGCTGGTGTGTGTGGCAAGTGGTGTGGCATTGTATCGCCTGATGCCCAAGCCCGGGGAATGGCAAATCTCCTGAAATGACCGATTCATCGCCGCAAAAAGGCAGGCACCACGCCCTGCTGGCCGGATTCCTCGGCTGGACGCTGGATGCGTTTGATTTTTTCGTGATCGTGTTTTTGTACGACACACTCTCCCACCACTTTGGTGTCTCGAAAAAAGCCATCATTTTCACCACAACAGCCACGCTGGCGATGCGCCCGGTTGGAGCTTTTATATTTGGCTTGCTTGCGGACCGCTATGGGCGCCGGATTCCGCTGATGGCCAACGTGATTTATTTCTCCATTATCGAGCTGCTGTGCGGGTTCGCGCCGAATTACACCGTCTTTCTGATTCTGCGGGCGCTGTTTGGCATTGGCATGGGCGGGGAGTGGGGCGTGGGCGCTTCGCTGGCGATGGAGGCGGCCCCCACTCGGTGGCGCGGCATTCTGAGCGGCATTTTGCAGAGCGGCTATTCAATTGGGTATCTCCTGGCTGCAGTGGCCACGCGATTCGTCTTGCCCACGTGGGGCTGGCGGCCGATGTTCTGGCTGGGAGCGCTGCCGGCGCTGCTGGCTTTGTACATTCGCACCAAGGTGCCGGAGTCGGAAGCGTGGCAGCATCATCGCGCGGGCAGCATGGGCGATGTGCTACGCGTGGTGGCGCAGAATTACAAACGGTTTCTCTACCTGGTGGTGCTGATGGTGTTCATGATGTTTCTTTCCCACGGCACGCAGGATTTGTATCCGGACTTTTTGAAGGAAATTCACAAGGTGGCTCCATCGAGCGTGGCGAACATCGCCATGATTTACAACGTGGGCGCGGTAATTGGGGCGATCATTTTTGGGTCGCTGTCGCAATCACTTGGGCGGCGCAAGGGAATGATGGCGGCGCTGGCGCTGTGCCTGCTGGTGATGCCGTTCTGGGCGTTTGGCGGCAGCGTGCCGGTGTTGATTGTGGCGACCGTGTTCATGCAGATGGGCGTGCAGGGAGCCTGGGGCGTAATTCCGGTGCACCTGAACGAGTTGGCCGCTGACGCGGCGCGCGGATTGATGCCGGGGATGGCGTATCAACTGGGAATTCTGTTTGCCGCGCCTACCAACACCATCGAATACGCCTTGCGCGAGCGGTTCGGCTACCAGTGGGCGCTGGCTGGCTTTGAGATCGTAACGATCGTGGCGTTAGTGCTGCTCCTCTGGCGCGGCGCCGAAGAGCACAGCCGGAGCTTTGTTCACCAACCAGAGTCTGTCGCTGGCACATAACTCAATCTAGGCAGGAAGTGGCGCACCCTTTGGTTCGTAAGTATCGAGAACTCGACCAGCGAAATCTATTCCTAGCGCTTTCGCCGTATCATGTCGCCCATGATCTGGTTGTTCTGCCGAAGCTGAGCGTTTTGCGTCTGCAGCGTCAACGTGCACAACTGCAATTGCTTCACGGCTAGGACCTCTTCCGCGGTTACCTTGGCCCGCTCGTCGTCTTTCGCGGCGAGTTCCGCCCGCAGTTTCTGCAAGGAAGGGCGCATGATCCCTACGCCGGCACAAAATCCGACGACCAACGACAACAAGACTATAAGCACAGTTTTCATGGTGGCGGCCCCATCCTCGCAACTCTAAACGCTATCACTGCCATGGGCGATTCACTCAATTAATTGTGGACAAGACTCAAACCGGGACCCAGGTTCCCCGCCCCCGCGCGAGGGGCCTGCCCGCCGTAGCTTCAGCGAAGGCGGGTTCGTGTGCTACAATTTTTGTATCAGTTGCTTGCCTCATTGCGCCCTTAGCTCAGCTGGATAGAGCGTCTGGCTACGAACCAGAAGGTCGGGTGTTCGAATCACCCAGGGCGCACCACTTCCTGCCGTCGCAATCCGAAAGTGTTAGCCAATCAAGGAATCTTACCGCCTGTCTCCGTTAATCGTCCTTGTTTATCCCCAGAGGGAATGGTGGCGAAAGTGCTGCTATCATTGACCGTCCTGAGGAATGCTAAGTAAGCTTTTGCCGGGAGAGTCCAATTATGATTAGCGAAGAAGAGGTGTACGCGGAAATAAAGAGAGCAATCGATGAAATGGCTCAGAAGAGGGTGGAAAGATTCCTTAAGGAACTCGAAGACCAAGTTCAGTCGTTAGGACAGCTGAACGGCAGGGCAATTTCTGCTAGGACTATTGATCTTTGGGTCTCGCGAGCCGCATCTCAAGCTTCACTGGAAATTGGCGGGCTTAATAGAGTCGCTTTTGCATTTTGGAAAGTGCTCATTCAGGCTGGTGCAAAAATCACCGAGCAAGATTTTTGCCAAATTGTTCCTGTCCCGGAGATGCAAGAAAAGCTAATGCACTCAATTGAAGAACGGTTGGCACGGAACCTCAGTATTTCTCGGTAATCTCTATGAAATTCAATGTGCGCGGTTGGGAAATTGAGGATGCGTTTAGTGAAGGCGGACAAGGCTGGGCTTACCGCGTGCGTAGAATCGGAGTCGCAGACGACCAGCTCTTTGTGTTGAAGAGGCTCAAGAATAAGAGCCGCCTAGCTAGATTCAACCAAGAGATTGGTGCACTCAAGAAACTGTCTCATCCCGGCATTCTCAAGATAGTCGCTACGGCCGCAGATGATGAGGAACCATTCTACGTCGCTGAGTACTGCGAAAAAGGCAGCCTCGACAAATTTGACCTTTCTGGGTTTAGTCTATTGGAAAGGCTCCTTTTGTTTAGAGGGATCTGTGAAGCAGTGAGCGCTGCTCACAATGCGCAAATCATTCATCGTGATTTGAAGCCCCCAAATATCCTCATGAGGAATGATAATTCCGTAGCTGTTGGTGATTTTGGCCTCTGTTTAGATTTGAATGATATGGAGGAACGGGCCACGGCTAGTTCTGAGGCGGTAGGGGCACGACACTACATTGCACCGGAGCTCGAAGATGGCCGTA
This sequence comes from Candidatus Limnocylindrales bacterium, assembly GCA_035577585.1. Lineage (GTDB taxonomy): Bacteria > Acidobacteriota > Terriglobia > Acidiferrales > UBA7541 > Acidiferrum. Next base: position 2,827 of record DATLVJ010000100.1, on the reverse strand, counting down.
GCGCTGACCCTAAAGCTTCCAGTGACTGCTATTCGCTTGGAAAATTGCTGTACTACATTTTCGGCGGGCGGTCTTTTTCCCGAGAGAGGCATCGGGACCCGGAATACGATCTGACTGCAAAAAACTCCAACCCTTACTTGCATTTCGTTTACGAACTATTGGACAGAACCATTACCCAAGATGCGACGCAACGTTTTCAGAACGCAGAGGAGCTCACGAGAGCCTTAACAGGAGTGATAATGAAAGTAGAACAGAATGCCCATGTACTAGACATGCGTGTTGAACAGCCTTGTCTCTACTGCATTTCCGGGCGCTACCAAGGTTACAATTCAGATACCGGCTCAATACGATTAAAATGCAACAATTGCGGAAACCTGCAGCAGTTCCTCGTGCAAGAGGCACAAAATCAGTGGTGGAAGAAGACGTAAGGAAACTAGGGGCAAACTGGGGGACGGCTGTCCCAATTACCGCTGTCCCGATTATCCGGTTATCGAGGCAGACGGCAGATAATCGGCCAGGAGTTCCTTTGTCGAGGTCTTGAATTGTTCGAGCACGATCTGCTCCGCTTGGCTAGGGTTTTGGGTGAGGAACTCTGCTGCCAGACGAGCTAACGAGGGCGTAGCAGCAAACTTTTGATTTCGCAGGTTGATTGCGCTGAAGGCATTCCAGCCCGCGGCTTTGCACACAGCCGCAACAAGTTCGAATGCCTCCTGAGGGGACAGACTATTAAAGTAGGGATCAAGTGAGCCGGCGCTGTCTGCAAATTGATTTGCGGTGGTGAAGTCGGCCGATGCGGCGTTTTGTTTCCAAACCTCTATCAGCAAGGTCCGTAGTCTTGGGGAGTTTTCGACCGACTGCACGAGTGGGCCGAAATAACAAAATGTCCTAACAACCGAGTCGGAATACTTCTCGAGGTGTGAGTCGATATATTCGGGCCCGAGCTTGCCAATGATCTTTCCGAGGAGAACGGAGGGATGACTGATTTGGGTTGGGGGGTCCGCTTTGCGAGCTTCTATTGCGGAATGCAGGATATTTTTCATCCGAAGTTCGGTGGTGGCGTCAAGCCCGATCAATAAACGGGCGTTTGCGCCAATGACTGTGGTTAAGACCAATGCTTTGGTTGTATCGTCCGCTTTGGGAGTAATCAATCTCCTCTGCAGTTCAATATTGAGCGCCGGGTCGTCTTTGGCGGCGAGACCGGTGAGAAACCTGGAAGCGTTCTTTGCATGGACGGGGTCAGCATCCTCCGTCAGCGCGACAAGCTTAGTCAACAGATAGGCTATCGCCTGAGGATGTAGAACGCTGATTTCGCTACTGACAATGGCAGTAACGTGCTCCACACTTATTACAGGAAAATAGTTATCGTTTTTGAGGCGCACGAGGATGTCGTCTACAGCGTGGGTAGTTTTAAGGACTTCGCGAGACAGGAACTTATCGATCGTTTCAAAGTATACGTAGCGCGCCTCTTCGGGTGAAGGATGTAGTCCTGAAGGATGGGCAGACTTGTTACGTAGGTCGCGAATCTTCCCAAGGTGAAAGGCATCTGTTTCAGTGATCAACTGATGGGCCCTAAGTTGGTCTATCATGTATGTCTCATAGACATCCTGGTCACTCGCGCGCCTCTCTATTTCCTCAGATATTTGGCGCGCAACCGAACTGATTTTCGCCAGCGGGACGATCTTTTGCCGGAGGTCATCAAACACGGCGATATAACTGAGAACGATGCACGCCCGATATGCACCGGACGAATAGCAACCGAGAGCCTCGCGCATGTAATCCGTAATCTGCTCATTTTGGATGCGGGAGAGAAGTTCCTCCATATCCGACAGTCCAGGCACTGTTCCTCCCATTCAAGACCATTGTGACATTCGGCCAGTCCTGTATTACTCTCCTCGAGAAGTATGCTTTATGCAAAGATCGCGGGCATGCTGTGCTATTTTGCAATGTGCCTGATTTCTACTGGGGTAGCCTATCGCCTTTCGCCAAACCATCCGCGGCGCCGTTGGGGTGAATTCGAACTCGATCGAAACTGTATGCTCCGTGTACGAGAAGGGGAAATTCAGAAAACTCTAGAAGGTGGCGCACCATTCTCTCACCCAAAATTCCCATTAAAATCTGACGCATCCAATTCGTGTTTCCGTGTGTGGTTTTGTATTATGGGGCGTCGAAAATTGCTGTTATTCCAACATTGACCGAGAGTGAGAGCAAATCCAAATGAAACTTTGCCGGTTTGGCGAGATGGGGCGGGAAAAACCTGCCGTGGTGACGGCGGCAGGCGTGCGGAAAGACGTGAGCGCGCATGTGCAGGATTTTGATGATGCTTTTTTTGCCGCGGCTGGCGTTAGGGAATTGGAGAAGTGGTTCCGGGCGAATGAGGAGAAGTGTCCGAGCGTCACCGAAAACGTGCGATGGGGAGCTTGCATTGCGCGGCCTTCGAAGATTGTGTGCATTGGATTGAATTACGCGCGGCACGCGGCGGAAACCGGGAAGGAAGTTCCCAAGGAACCGGTGATCTTCATGAAGGCGCCGTCCGCCCTGTGCGGCGCGTTTGACGATGTGGTGATTCCGAAAAATTCGCAGAAGACGGATTGGGAAGTGGAGCTGGCGCTGGTGATCGGCAAGCGAGCTTCGTATGTTTCGGAGGCCGAGGCGCTGGGGCATGTGGCCGGCTACTGCCTGATGAATGATTACAGCGAGCGGGCATTTCAAATCGAGCGCGGAGGCCAGTGGGTGAAAGGGAAGAGTTGCGACACATTTGCCCCGCTCGGACCGTATCTCGCGACGCCCGATGAGATTCGAGACCCTCACAAACTTGCGCTTGGGCTGA
>DATLVJ010000099.1:0-7293 GCA_035577585.1 Candidatus Limnocylindrales bacterium | reverse complement strand
CTTCATTGTCTCCGCCGCAGCCAAAGCAGCGATTGGCTTCCTGCGTTTCGAGCTTGACGATTTTTGTCATCGTTAGACCAGCGCCACATGTGCGCGTTCCGCTCGCCGGGTACCCCGCTGCCGCTTACGCATTTCGTTTTTCAGCAATTCCGCCAGCGTGGCCACACCGCGAGCCAGTTCCTTTTCGTTCAGGCTGGCAAATCCCAGGCGCAAAGTGTTGGGCATCGGCGATTGCACGTAAAAATATCTTCCCGGCGCGAAGAGAATCCCGCGCTCCCGCGCGTGAATCATCAGTTCGCTGGCGTCAAAGCCCGGCGGCAATTCCAGCCACAGGCACATACCGCCTTCGGGCTTGGTCCACCGGACGCCCTCCGGCATCTGCCGGCGCAAGGCTTCATCCACGGCGCGCAAGCGATCCGCATACACTTTGCGCATCTTCGTCAGATGCTTTTGGAACAGTCCACGCTTCAGGAATTCCGCCATGGTTGCCTGCGCCAGTTGATCCGTGTGCAGGTCGGTCATCTGCTTTACGAGCCGGAGGCGTTCGATGGCCGCGGGAGGCGCAACGATCCAGCCCACGCGTAATCCGGGGAAGGCGACCTTCGCGAAACTGTCGATGTGGATAACCAGATTCGCGCGATCCAGTTGTTTCAGCGAGGGGATGCGTTCTTCCTGCGTATTCAGACGCGCGTAAATGTGGTCTTCCACCACCGGCACCTGGTAACGCGCGGCCATCTCCATCACCCGGCGGCGCGATGCCAGCGGCATGGAGGTTCCGGTTGGATTCTGAAAGTCCGGGGTCATGACCAGCAACTTCACGCGATTCGCAGCCAGAGTGGCTTCGAGGGCTTCGAGATCGATTCCCAGCGCGCTGCCGGGCTCCGCATGGGTCCGCACCGGAACGCCGAGGCAACGGGCGCGGACACCGTGAAATACGGCGGAGGCTCCCGGGTAGGTTGGATTCTCCATGACCACGGTATCGCCGGGGCGCACGAACGCCTTGGCGATCAAATCCAGCGCCTGCTGGCAGCCATCCGTCACCAGAAGCGTTTCGTCTTTGGCGGGGATTCCATCCTGGCGGAGCAGTTCGAGCAACGCTTCTTTCAACGGAGCGTAGCCATCCGACGCGCCGAGGTTCAGGATGTCCTGTCCTTCGCGCTTTAAGGCCGCTTGCGAACAGGTCTGCAACTCTTCAATGGGGAAAAATTCAGGGTCGGGGCGCGCCATCACAAAAGACAAGGAATTCACCGGAGCTTCGGCCGTGAGTCGGCTGAGGATTTCTTCGCTGCGTTCATCGGCAAACAGGAGTTCCCAACGCAGACCATCGCCGTTGGATACGCTGGGCGGCGCGGGCGGCGTGATCTTCAAGCCATTTCCGTTGTTGCGAATGAAGGTACCGCGGCCGACGTGCCCCTGGATCAAGCCTTCCGATTCCAGTTCGGCGTAGGCGTTGGCAACCGTGGTGCGATGAACGCCGAGGGTCTGCGCCAATTCGCGGCTGGCGGGAATGCGGTCGCCAGGGCGCAAATCGCCCGCGTGAACCAGGGAGCGCAGTTGATCGCGCAGTTGAATGTAGAGGGGAATGTGGCTTTCGGGCTGAAGGTGTAATGGCAGCATTGTCTCTCACCCCAGCTTGATTCTACCAGAAATTGGCCTAATGAAAGAGCCAAATTGTCTCTCGTACAGCTGTGGCTCAAAGCCACTGAGGCCTGAGGGGTTTCACATGCGGGAGCAGGGTTGCCGGGGTTAGGAAAATCCTCACCCCTGAAGGGGTGAGCTACGGGTTATGGCCGGATGCCGACGGCGCCGTTTTTTTCGCCGGATTTCAAATCGCGGATACAGAGTTTCGTCCAATCGGCGGCATCGCACTGGTAAATTTGCTTCAGGGGCAAATCCTCGTCCTGGACATCATACGAGCCGGACTGCATGTCCTCGCTGTCGTCCGTGGAGCTCACCGCGACCGGGCTTCCCTCCTGCACCCGCAGGCGGAACTGTTTTGTCGCCGCCTCATAGTTCGAATAGAGGAAACAATGCCCGACGCAGGCGCGGTCGACCACGTGAAGCGTCACCATCCGGTAATCGGAAGGCTCAAAAATCGTGGCTAGAACCCTAGTCCCCATAGGCAACTCCCGCGTGATGTTCCCCGCGTTTTCCTCTAACTGGTCCGCCAGGCGTGTATCTCGATAGACAAAGGTGAAATAGACGGCTGCGCACCCAGTTAACGCGAGGAAGTGCCACTTTCGCGGGCGGAGAGTTCCGAGCCAGCAGAAAAGGAAGATCGCGCTGATCAGGGTCAGCCGCGTCACAAGCAGGCCAATCCACCCGGCATTCACGTCGGGGCGCAGATTCTCTGGCAGCAGTGACGTCAGGCAAAACGCCACGGCATAAAATTCCGGGAACAACCTTCGCTCTTTCGTTTTGCCGTTTCCCCGCTGCCACGGAAATAAATCCAACAGAGTCGCCACAATCACAAACGCAATCATCGCCAGAGACACGTACCAGGTGGCGGGACGGAAAACCCAGAACTGGTCGGCTCCATTCCAGCGGAAAAAGGGCGCGTCCGGCCAATCCGGCTGAAATTCCGGGTGCCGCGCCAGCTCCCAGTGCACCAGCAGTCCAATGCCAATCGCCGCGGTCGGAGGAAGCCATTCTTCCCAGCCTTTCATGCGCGGCCACAACAAGCGATACGCACCAGTTGCGAGCAGCCACAAGAATCCAAGCGGATGCGCCAACAGCGCCAGGGGCGCCAAAACAGCCGCCAGCAAAATCCCGCGGCGTTCGCCATGCCAGAGCGCCGCCAATCCAAAGCAGGCCAATCCGAGCGACAGGTAATAGTTCATGAATCCCATGTAAAAGACATAGCTGTAGGCCAGCATCGCCAATCCCGGCACAAGCGACCACGGCCGTTTCCGCGCAGCCACAGCGATCAGCGTGAACAGACCCCAGAAAAACACCAGCACGCACAGTGAGACAACGATCTTTTCCGCCGCGCGAAATCCAAATAGCACGCCAAGTTTCAACAACATCAAATCGACCAGCACATTCTGCCACTGCCAGATCGTGTAAACTCCCGGCGCCCTGCCCTCGCCAACCAACTGCGCCAGCCAGGCGTTGTAGACATGGCTCGCAAGATCCCCCGCCTGGATGTGCCGCTGCCAGAAGCAAGGGATCAGCAGCGCGGCGGAAACCAGGATCGCCCGCCTCCATTCTGTTTTTGGTTGAAAATTTGGGGGAACAATTTCTTCCGCACGAGGCAATGCATTACCTGAAAGCTTGCCTGTCACACCCGGCTCTGTTTGCATGCGCAGTATTGTATCGTTTCCCGCATGCCAGCCAAGAACGAGAGAGCTTGGGATGAACGGACTTCCGGTGGCCGGTCTGAAGACCGGCCACTACATACGGCCAGACTCATTGTTGAAAAAGAGGAAATGCCGAGACGGAATAATTCGCCGCTAATCGCTAGCGCATTGGCTGCGCTTCGCCGAGCTTTTTCAAGCGGTCGCGCAATTTCCGCTGCAACGGATTCGGGGTGTTGGGGTTGAACGCCACGAGATACCAGAGCGGCTGGGTCTTGTCTTTGCTGAGATAGGTAAGGGTGTTGGCATCGGCGTTAGGGTGCCTGGCGACGTTTTCGCGAATCGCGCCATAGGGGTGCTTGGCCAGTTTGTTCAGAGTCTTGGCATTCGTCCGCGGATGCTCGCTGATCAACCGGAGCATGTAATAGTCTTCTTGCGGAGCCTGCTTCACGAGCTTTTCCAGCATCTCGGGCTTGGCTTCCGCGCTCAACACCAAACCAATCTTCTCATCCCATGCCGTGTTGATCTGGTTCAATTCCCTCGTCCGGGCGTGGATCAACTCTTCCAGTGTGCGGCGCTCCTGCTGCATGCGCGCGATCGGCAGAGAGGTGCCTTCCAGCGAGTCCAGCACGCGCAGGAGGTGCTGGCGCTCACCGAACACGATCTGCGAAGTGCGATCGATTCGGCCGCTTTCCTTTTCTTTGTGCTGTACAAGGTCCGAACGTCGCATGTTTGGATGCTCCCAATTCCCACCGGGCCTGTCGCCGAATGGAACGAACTCTTTGCCGGCCTGCTTCTGAAGGCTCATAAAATGGCGCTGCTTTCTGGTCCTGTCTGCGGCTCAATTGGATTATGTTCTGGCCATGCGGTAGGGTAAAGATTCGCGCCACGGCCCTGTGCCCGAAGTGCAACGCCCGGCAGGAACGGGGTACGGGGCGGCAGAAATTGAAGTCGCTGTAGCTCAGGCCGTCAGGCCTGAGGGTGTTCACATGCGGGAGCAGGGTTGCCGTGGTTAGGAAAGGCCTCACCCCTGAAGGGGTGAGCTGCAGAGGAGAAGGAGAGGCATGTCGGCATTTCAGGAGCATCACGAGGAGCTCGAACACTCTGAGCAGCGATTTGGGCGGGACCGCGGTCGCCTTGCCGTCTCGCTCGACCGGATTACCAACGCCTTGGTACTGGTCGGCCAGCACGGCGTCTACTGCACCAGCCAGCGCAACCCGACCGTCCCCGCGATGGACCTCCGCATGGTGACGACGGAGCTCACCCATGCCAAAGAACTCATCCAGTCAGTAATGGAAGAGCTGCGCAAGGCCCGTGAAACTGACTAGCATCCCTCCAATTGTAGGGCCCGCCTTCTGAGGCGGGCCGCGCCTTACCGTTTCTCAACCGGGATTACAAATTTCAGCGCTGTGTGCGTCGCACTGAAACCCACCACTTTCACGTCCTTCAATCCAGCTTTTCGACCCGCGGTGATTACGTCCGTTTCCGTGATGCTCTTCTGCCCTTTTGGATAGACTACCCAGAGTGCGGCGCTTCCCTTCAATTTCCCGGCAATTTTCCTAACTTCCCCCAAAGCGTCACGGTTTTCCGCCGAGAGGAAAATCCAGTCCACTCCCTCCACAACTTTTCCTGCCGCTACGGCCGACTTTTGCTCTTTCAATTGCTTCAAGAACCAGGGGTCCAGCTTTCCAAATGCAGTCACCGGCTCTCCGGGTTTCACTCCCAGCTTTTCCATCACCGATTTCGGGTTCGCAATCTTATGCCGCCACTTCTCCGCGCGGTCACCGAGTTCGAAAACAATCAGGCCGTCGTTTGTCTTCAGGCGCAGCTCGCCGTCTTTCGCTTCTATTGCGCGAATCGTGGAGAACGGAATTCTCAGGCGTTCGCCTCCACGGAAAATGATTTCCGAGGTTTCCAGGAGTGCCATTCCGCGCAGACTTTTCCCACGCCAACGTGCCGTGCAATCAACTTCTTGCCCCATCGCCGGCCCTCCTGGCTAAATTGTTCTTGGATACATTCTGCGTGCCTTCCTCTTCAGCAAGTCTCTGGAATGTAGTGGCCGGTCTGAAGACTTTCCACCACAACGCGAAGAGAAGAAAAGCAGATCCCTCACCCGCAAAAGGCGCGGGTTCGGGATGACAACTTGGGCGAGTTATGGCTTCCAGCGTGAGTGCGGCTGCTTCGCCTACTTCAAAAACGGATTCATTTCTTTTTCGAGGCCTATGGTTGTTGAGCCGCCGTGGCCTGGATGGACCAATGTGTCATCCGGAAGTTGCATGAGCTTGCCGCGAAGAGACTCCATGATCTGTTCCATCGAGCCGCCCCACAAATCCGTGCGCCCGATGCTTCCGGCAAACAACGTGTCTCCGGCATAGAGTTGGGGCTGCGCCAGCTTCACCCGGCCGCAATCCTTGGGCATATAGAGGGAAACGCTTCCGGGAGTGTGGCCGGGCGTGTGAATGACGCTGGCGTGAAAGCCTCCCCACGGCAGCGTATCTCCATCCTTCAGCAGTTGCTCAATCTCTGTCAGCTCCGGGGTGACGACGCCCATAAACGCGGCCTGCTCTTCCATCCCGTGGTAGAGCGGCAAATCCTCGCCGTGCATCATCACCGGCGCGCCCGTGTACAGGTGCAGTTTTGCCAGCCCGCCGACGTGATCAATGTGGGCGTGGGTGCTGATGATGGCTTTCACGGTCAATTTGTAGCGACCGAGCATGCTAAGGATGCGCTCGACCTCGTCGCCCGGATCGATCACGATCGCCTCGAGCGTTTTGGGGTCCCCGATGATCTGGCAGTTGCATTGCAGGAGGCCAACCGGGATTTTCATGTAAATCATGTCCGGGTGGGCAGCGTCGGAAGTCTGCGCCATTTTGTGAGTCGCGTCCATGTCCAGCAGTATAGCGATTTTCGGAAGAAAATCCTCTGGTAGCATTTGGAGCGCGGGCCGACTATGTCGGCCCGGTTGTGCGATCTGCACCTCGGATATCGGCTCTGGCTATCTCCACCCAGCAAGCCGATAAAGCGGCAGCAGAGCTGCCGCACTCCAGAAGTCCTTGCTACACTGATTGGGTAAATGAGCAGCCCCTCCAATTCGGCCGTGGCGCCCCTTGCAACACCGCTCGCCGGGTTCCACGAACGATCCGGCGCGCAGAACGGCTCCTGGTTCGGGTGTTCCCTTCCCAACGACTTCGGCGATTGGCTGGCCGAATACCGGCACCTTCACGAGAGTGTTGCCCTGCTCGACAAAAACTATCGCGCGTATCTGGATTTCACCGGACCCGACCGGGTGCGCTACCTGAATGCCATCCTCACGAACAACATCAAGGACCTGCGCGAAAATCACGGCACGATCTCACTGTTTCTGAGCCCGCAGGGCCGCATCCTTGCCGAAATCGAAACGCAGGCTCACCCTGAAAAACTTTTTTGCGTTTCCTACGCGAGCATCCGCGAACCGCTGCTTGCCGCGCTGGACAAATACATCATCATGGATGACGTCACGCTGACCGATCGCACGGATGATTTCGCGTCGCTCGCCCTGGAAGGCCCTAAGGCAGCGCTGCTTGCCGAAGAACTGACTGGAGTGGATCCCGCGGATCTGGCGGAGATCGAAACTCGCATTGTTTCGGTGCAGCGCATTCCCTGCCGCCTCGGCAAGCGCTCTCCTGGCGGCGCGGCCAGCGCCGAATTCCTGGTCGACCGGTCGCACGCCGAAGCGCTCTGGAACATTCTTCTCGAATCCGCGCGCAAACATGGCGGGGGTCCGGCGGGCTACCAGGCGCTGAGCGCAACACGCCTCGAGCAAGGCATTCCCTGGTACAGCTACGACTTCGGAGAGAAGCAGATTCCTCACGAAGCCGGCTTGCAGGATTCGCACATCAGCTACACCAAGGGCTGCTACACGGGGCAGGAAATTGTGGAGCGCGTACGCTCCCGCGGCCAGGTGAATCGCGTGCGCGTCACACTGAAATACGACGCACCGCAACCGCCCGCGCCGGGT
>DATLVJ010000098.1:0-10148 GCA_035577585.1 Candidatus Limnocylindrales bacterium | reverse complement strand
TCCAAGATTGTAGTACTTGGGATTAAGCGCGTTGACCTGCGCAATGTTGGTGTGTAAGTGATCGCCCTTGATTCCGACATAACCCACACTGAGAATCAGGTCTTGGGCCAGCTGTTTCTGGATTTCGAAAGTCCAATTTTGAGTTCTGCCTGGGCGGCCATAACCGGGAGCGATATACCCCACATTTTGTCCATTCAACCGGGTGGGATCTGTTGAGTTTGAAGGCAGGGGATAGCTGGGGAAGCCCGCTGATAATTTCTGAACAGAACTAAACTTGTCTTGCGACTGAAAATTGGGATTGGCGGTTGTACCGCTGCTGAATTGAACCGAACCCGTTGGAAGGTCATCGTAGTAGATGGCCGCGTAGTAAACGGCGTAACCTCCACGAAAGACGATATTGTGAATTCTGCCGAAGAGGGCGTTCGGTGCGTAGGCAAGGCCAACTCGAGGTCCGAAGTCTTTGAACCAAGTTTTCCCTAAGTTCGCGTATGGTCCATAAACAAGAGCTCCGGGTGCTCCGTCTGCCCCAGAATTCGGCAAATTCAACTCAAGGTTTGACTGGGCTCCGTGAGCTTCATTGCGAGTTGTATCGAAGTCGTAGCGCAAGCCGAGGTTGAGCGTGAGATCACTACGCACCTTGTAGTCGTCCTGGATGTATCCAGCAAAGTAATTAGAATTCAAGCGCGGATTCACCGAGGATACCGTGAGGAGCTCGGAATTGGGGAGCCCCAGCAAGAAACTGGCAAACGGATCGCCGGTTTGTCCGTCGCCCGGCGTATAGGCAGTCTGATAATTATAGAAAGAGTACGCCGGCGAGGTGTTGCCGATGGGTAAAACCGTATACTGATACGCTCTCCACTCCAGCCCGAAATTGACAGAGTGCCGTCCCGTCACCCAGGAGACACTATCCGAGGTCACAAGGCTATTGGGGATATGTCCGTCGTAATTGCCAGTGCTAAGGGATTGGTAAGCAAAGCCGGAGGGAGCGCCGTTGAAGGAAAATTGCGGGAAAACAGGACCGCTAGCTCCTGTGATACCCAAAACTGCGGGCCAATCCGACGTGCCGTTTGCGCTTTCGCCCTTGCTGAGGTTGTTAAGCCGATTAAAGCCAATCACAAAGGTATTCAGCCAGTTACTGCTGACCGTATAGTCCCAGCCGAACCGGAGATAATGCGTTTTGTTGGTATTAAAGAAATTGGGATCTAAGATTCCGGGAATCGTGGGATTGCCATTGAGTACGCTCTGATCCCTGTCACTGTAGGAGAAAAACAATTTATGCCTGGTAGTGAGGTTTTCATCAATGCGAAAAGACATCGTCGTGTCGTTGATCGGCGTGTTGGAAATGAAGCTAAAGTTAGTTTTGTCGGAATCGGTGGGTGTCTTGTTTGGATGAACATTAAGATACGTCAGAACCTTGAGCGCCACTGGATCAAGCGCGGTAGGAATCTTGTTGCCGGGGAATGCTGTCCGGCACTGGACGGGATTCCCATTAACAATCACTGTTTGCGTCGTGGAAGGATCAAAAATCTGTCCCTGGATGAGAGGCGAGTTGTCGCACGGATTAAGAGCGGGGGTGTTACCGTTCATGATCTGGGCGCCCAATAATTCGGAAAAATCGCCGGACCGTTCAGCGTCAGTGGGTATATAGGTTGTGCTAGTTGTGCCTTTGTTATTGCGATATTGCTCGTACGAGAAGAAGAAGAAGGTTTTATTGTGTCCGTTGTAAAGCTTCGGGATCCAAACGGGCCCGCCCAAGCTTCCGCCGAAGTCGTTCTGATGATCGCGTGGTTTGGGAAGCGATTGAGTGTTGTTGCCCCACGAATTCGCATCCAATTTGTCATTTCGATACAAGTCAAAGACCGCACCGTGATATGCGTTGGAGCCGGATTTCGTAGTAAAGCTTTCAACCCCCCCTGACGTACGGCCGAACGTCGACGAAAAAGTGGAGGTCAATACTTTGAATTCCTGCAAGGCCTCGACGGAAGGAGCGGTCTGGTCGAACGCTGATCCGCTGTCCGCACGCGTAGTGCTGACACCATCTAGAAGAACTTCCGTGCCAAAGTTTTGCCCGCCTGAAAGTTTCGACTGGAAGATGCCCGACGAATTGTTGCCGTTCGTATTGGTTCCGGGACCTTGGGTACCCGGAGCCAGGAAAACAAAAGTCTCGGGCGAACGGAGGAAGCTTTGACCAGAGGCATTGATCGAGAACGGCAAATCTTCGATTTGCCTGGTTGTAACCACAGTACCGACTTCGGATGTTTCCGTTTGGATACGCGGAGCATCGGCCATTACGGTCAGGGTCTCTTTCACGTTGCCGGGCTGCAGAGTGATATCGAACGAGACCGTGGTATTGATCTGCACCACGACTCCAGTCAGTTCGCTAACCTTGAAGCCGGGTGCGGTGACGGAAATGTTATAAGTTCCGAGGACGAGGTCGCTTAGCCGGTAAGCGCCCGTAGAGCTGGAAACAGTGTTATATACGCTGTGAGTTTCGACACCCGTTGCTGCGATTTGAGCGCCAACAACAGCCCCGCCGGAGGAGTCCACGATGGATCCGGCGATCGCGCCGTTACTGGTTTGCGCGCGGAGAGAAAGCCCCGCAAAGATGAACAAAACTGCAACAGCCAGCAAGCGCCCTGCAGCAACGAACAACGACCACATAGCTCACCCTCCAGCCCCACTTCTTAACGGAGACACAAACGCCGCCGCCCCGTTGTTCCAAAGAATGCCAGGAAAAGACTACGGGAATGAAACCTCGGCAAGGAGAAATTAAACTGCATTTCACCCTCAAAAGAGGTACCAACCACTGAACAACCCACATACGTCGTCTGCCACCATATCTCAAACAACAACTCACCTTCCAAGCAGAGCATAACTATCTGCAGACTTTCAGACCACCGGCAAAACGCCCGCATGAAAGCAGTGTGTGCAACCGCTTTCAGAAACCGGTTGCTTTGTATGCGTTTATCAGTGCCACCGGAGGCTTGTCAAGTTCTTTTTCTTATTGCCATCTTGTTTTTCGATGGTCATACTCTGCGCCTGTAAATCATGATACGTTGGCGCATTAGTGACCATCGTTGGGGAAATGCGCTCTCCCGCGCTGCCCAACACTTTGACAGCGCAACGTCAACTTGGCAGCAGGGACCAGTTTCGTGGAGGAAAACGGATGAGCCACACAATGAGGGAAGTGGCCAAACGCGCCGGAGTCTCTCCTGCTACGGTCTCCCGAGTCCTCAACAAGACCAGCTATATCTCTGTGGAGACCCAGAGGCGTGTTTTAGAAGTTGTCAGGCAATTGAAATACTTCAAGAATGTACATGCCCGTCGGTTGGCCACTGGCCGGAGCGACTTATTCGGGCTGGTGATTTCGGAAATCGCCAACCCGTATTTCCCCGAAGTCATTCGTGGATTCCAAGCTGCCGCTTGGGATCGCGGGTTTGACGTCATTCTTTGCAACACCCAATACGACCAAGCGCGAACAAAATCCATACTGCGGAAGCTGATCGAAAGTGACGTCCGCGGAGTCGCGGTGATGACTTCGTCGATCGACAAGCCCACCGCTTCAGAACTCATAGACGCAGGAATTGGCGTGGTGTTTTGCAACGTCGGCCCAGCCGAGAAGCTCGTAAGCACCATTTCGATAGACTATCAGCGGGGTATCGAGCAGGCCATCGAGCATATCGTAGGACTCGGCCATCGTCGCGCCGCGGTCATTGCTGGACCAGACGACAGCCGTACCGCCATGACAATCAAGGACGCGCTGGTTGCTGGATTGAAAAAAAGAAACCTCAACCCATTTCCGGTGATCAACAGTAACTACCACGTCGATGCAGGCGCCTCCGCGGTACGCGCCATGCTTTCAACCACCGATAAACCCACGGCAATCTTTTGCGGCAGCGACCTTATCGCCCTGGGTGCCATGAGTGCTCTCGAAGAGGCTGGTGCGGGGATTCCGGAAGATATCTCCGTTATCGGCATCGACGACATCTCCTTTGCTTTTCTGGCACGGCCGCCGCTGACCACCATCCGGGTGCCCCGCGAGCGCGTGGGGACGACCGCCTTCGAGGCATTGGATAGGATGCTGAAGCTGAAACGGCGAAAAGGTGCGGACTACTATTTGGAAACAGAACTGGTCGTTCGCAGGTCGACCGCGACTGCCCGGTAGAGTCGTGTTCAACGAGTGTAGAAAAGGCGGCAATCGGGAGAGCTCGGCCAGACTGCGGCAGGCGCAAGATCAGTCCACAAATTGGTTTGCAACAAGGAAAAAATCAAGATAGTTCTAAGTTGCCGGCAGGTTCCAAAGCTAAAAGAAAAGGGCTTGACGGCGGGGATAGGGAGAGCTTACAAAAATGGTTGTGTGAAACCGGTTTCAGTAGGCGTTTTCATGGCCTTCCCGATTTCTCAGGTTTACTCCGAGCGAGTTGTATCGAACTCATGATCCATCTCCTGGATGACATATTTCGTCGGCCAAACTCTTTTCGTTCCACGGTGGAATCCTGCGGGATGCCAATCTGGAAATGCCCGAGGACGTTTCCGTGATCGGCTTCGACGAAATCCAACTGGCGGCGTACCATACCCCCCGGCTAACCACGATTCGGCAACCTCTGCGGGATATGGGGGAAACCGCGGCGAAAATATTGTTGCAGCGGCTGCAGGGATCCCGCGATTATCCGGTGGAATTTGCCGTTCCACCCGAACTGGTTATCCGCGAAACCATCGCTGCTGCCAATCCGAAGCGCCGTCTGCAGAGCACATAAATTAAACAAAGTGCCTCCGCATGTTTCCGGATCTGAGTAGGACCGGCTAAAAGCAGGAGAATCCAAATGGACCGGATGAAGAAAACTCTGCAAGCTGTTCGCAAGCTGGGCGTGATCTGCATGGTTGCTGTGGTGTTTCAGGCGGCTGGAACCGCGCAGAGTGCGCAATCCGCCCAGACCGAAATCGACAAGCGGGTTGAAACTCTGCTGGGCAAATTGACCCTCGATGAAAAAATTGTGCTGCTGGGCGGAGTGAATGATTTTTTCACGCAGCCTATTCCGCGCGTCGGAATACCTTCGCTGAAGATGTCGGACGGGCCGATGGGGGTTCACGATTACGGACCGACGACTGCCTATCCGGCGGGCATCGCGCTGGCCGCTTCCTGGGATGAGGAGCTGGCGAAGCGTGTGGGAATTTCGATGGGCAAAGACGCCCGCGCGCGGGGGGTGCACATCATTCTGGCGCCGGGGATGAATATCTACCGTTCGCCGCTGAACGGAAGGAATTTCGAATACTTCGGCGAGGATCCGTTTCTGGCGTCGCGGATGGCGGTCGGCGTGATCGAAGGCATTCAATCGCAAGGAGTGGTGGCGACGGCGAAACACTTCATCGCCAATAATTCAGAGTACGGCCGCATGGATCACAGTTCAGATATGGATGAGCGGACGATGCGGGAAATCTACCTGCCTGCGTTTGAGGCTTCCATAAAGGAAGCGAAGGTGGGCGCGGTGATGGATGCCTACAACCTGGTGAATGGCGTACACATGACCCAGAACGGCCTGCTGAATGAAACCATCGCGCGAAAAGAATGGGGATTCCGCGGGATCATGATGAGCGATTGGGAAGCCACTCACGACGGAATCGGCGCTGCAAACAACGGGTTGGACCTGGAAATGCCATCCGCCGCGCACGTGAATGCGAAAGCGCTTCTGCCCGCGCTCCAGCGGGGAGACGTAACGTTAGCGACGATCGATGAAAAAATAAGGCGAATCCTTCGAACGGCGATCCAGTTTGGTTTTCTGGACCGGCCGCAACTGGACAGCAGCGTCCCGTTGTATAGCCAAGCGGGGCGGCAGATCGCGCTGGAAGAAGCGCGGAACGGAATGGTGCTGCTGAAGAACGACCGCCACTCTTTGCCTTTGGACCGGCAAAAGTTGCGCACGATCGCGGTTCTGGGGCCGAACGCTTATCCCTCGGTCGTTGGCGGTGGGGGAAGTTCTCTGACGGCGCCCTACAATTCCCTGAGCTTTCTGGAGGGCATCAGCAACGCGGGGGGAAGCAATCTGCAGGTCTTGAGCGTCTTCGAAACTCCCTCTATCGACGCGATAGTTGGGCAAACCGAGTTTGTGACGGCTCCCGGTGGAAAGCCGGGGCTGCGAGGCGAGTATTTTGCGAACGCGGAATTCCAGGGAGCGCCGATGCTGGTCCGCACAGATGAGCGGATCGATTTCCGATGGGGTGATGGAAGTTTCGCGGAAGGCGCGCCCGTCGATCATTTCGCGGTGCGCTGGAGCGGATATTTTGTTCCCAAAACCGAAGATGACTACCGGTTTTACAGTTCAGCGGACGACGGTGTGCGGTTGTTTATTGATGATGAGTTGGCCATCGACGATTGGAAACCTCATGCCGAAACGCTGAATACATGTTTGAGGCATTTACAAGCCGGCCGGGCCTATAAGCTGCGCCTGGAATTCTTCGAAAACATCGGCACGGCGACGGTGCGGTTTGGCATCGGAACCGCTTCGCTTCAGTTTAGTGAAGAGACCAAAAAAATCGCCGCTGCCGCAGATGCGGTGATTCTTTGCATGGGCTTCGGCCCTAATACGGAGTCCGAGGGGTTTGACCGGCCGTTTCGCTTGCCGAAGGGGCAGGATGAGTTCATTGAACAAGCGGCGGCCATCAACAAAAATGTAGTGGTGGTGCTAAACGCGGGCGGCAACTTGGATATGAGCCGGTGGCTCGACAAAGTGCCGGCTTTGCTCATGGCCTGGTATCCGGGACAGGAAGGAGGGCGGGCGCTGGCGCAGGTTCTGTATGGAGAGTACAGTCCCTCTGGAAAATTGCCGGCCACGTTTGAACGGAAGTGGGAGGACAACCCGGTCTTCCGCAGTTATTTTCCGCAAAAAGGCGACAAGCATGTGGAGTACACGGAAGGAATTTTTGTGGGCTATCGTGGATACGAAAAAAACGGCGTGAAGCCGCAATTCCCATTTGGGTTCGGCCTCTCCTACACCACTTTCGGTTACAGCGATTTGAGAATGGAGACTCCGGATAAAAGTACTGGCGCGGTCGTGGACGTTTCCTTCCAGGTGGAAAACACGGGTGACCGCGAGGGCGCGGAAATTGCGGAGGTCTATGTCGGGGACCCGCAGAATGGCCCGCCGCGGCCGGTGAAGGAATTAAGAGGCTTCGTGAAAATTAATCTTAAACCGGGAGAAAAAAAGCACGTTAACGTACAACTGGACCGCCGCGCTTTTTCCTGCTACGACGCGGTCAAGCACGCGTGGACCGCGCCACCTGGAGAGTATGGAGTCCTGGTAGGCAGTTCTTCGGCGGATATTCGCTTGAAGGGAAACTATATTTTTGCCCGGCAATAGCGGCCTGAGGCGCCTTGTAGCCAAATCCTATCGGCGGCGCGCAAGGAACTGATTCAGCCCGGGAAAGAAAATGCGACAAATCGGGCGGAACTCCGGAGTGTAGCGGTGCATTCTCGTCGAACATTCTTGACTCAAGCCGGCGCCCTGGCCGCCGGCGCCATTGGCCCGCCTCGTCCTGCCTCTGCGTCTGGTGCTGACACTCCGGACATGACACTGCTAGAAGCAGTGAGTCTCTGTGGCGAATGGTGGTTTCGCAAAGATCCCGGAAGCGCCGGCGAGCAGCAACTTTGGCACGAAACCCGCGAAACCAGCAATTCCTGGCGCAAAATAAATGTGCCGCACACCTGGCAAGTTGATCCGGCATTTGTCGAGTATCGTGGTGCTGCCTGGTACCTGCGAACGTTCGAGGCTCCGGTTGAATGGCAAGACTCTACGGTACGACTTGAGTTTGAAGCTGTATTCCACACCGCCAAAATCTGGGTAAATGGGCAATTGGCCGGAGAGCATGTCCGCAAAGGCTACACTGCGTTCATGCTGGATATCACTCACCTGCTGCGCACGGGAAGTTCCAACATTATTGCAGTGCGAGTTGACAATGCGTTCGATGAACACATGGTGCCGAGAGGTCGTTCCAGTGATTGGGCACATGACGGAGGCATCTACCGGCCGGTGCAATTGTTGGTCACACCGAAAACCTTTGTCGAGCGAATTGATATTGAAGCTGTTCCCGATCTCGAAAGCGGGGACGCGAAGATTGCCATTACCGCCCATTTTCGGAACGCCAGTTCGAAAGATTGGAGTGGAAGAGTCTTCTTTCGAATTATTGACGACGCGACCGGCTCGACAGTGTTGACCATTTCCGGCACCCCGAAGCTCACCATCAAAAGCGCGACGAGCCAGACAGCAAAATATCCGGCCACGCTGCCCAAGGCGAAGTTGTGGCATTTCGATCACCCGAATCTCTACCGGCTTATTTTTTCAATCGCCGGCGGACAAGAAAGTCATCGACTCGCGGTGACATTCGGAGTCCGAAAACTGGAGGTAAAGGGAAACGGCTTTTATCTGAACGGCGAGCGCGTAAGGCTGATGGGAGTGGAGCGCATGGCCGGGAGCAACCCGGAGTTTGGAATGGCGGAGCCCAGCCAATGGATCACGCATGATCACGACGACTTGAAGCAGTTGAATTGCGTGTTCACACGCGTTCATTGGCCTCAGGATAAAAGGGTTCTCGACTACTGCGATCGGCACGGCATTCTGATGCAAAGCGAAATCCCGGCGTGGGGCTACGACACATTTGCCGGCATGGGAGCAGAACCCGACGCCGATATCCTTGAAAACGCCCGCGAACAATTGCAGGAAATGATCGCGCGCGACCGGAACCATCCCTCGATCGTGGTCTGGGGCCTTTGCAATGAGATTGGCGGGCAAAATCCTCCCGCGTATCGATTCGCAAAGCACATGTTGGAAGAGGCGAAGAGGCTGGATCCCAACCGGCTTTGTTCCTATGCCTCGAACTCGCTGGACAAAACACCGGAACGCGACGCGGCTGGACTGATGGACTTTGTCGAAGCGAATGAATATTTTGGCAGCTGGGCCGCGGGAACTCCTGTGGAGGTGGCCAGGTATCTGGATAAAATTCACGCCGCATTTCCCGGCAAGCCCGTGGTCATTTCCGAGTACGGATACTGCGCCTGTAAGGAGGAGCGTCCCGAAGGGGACGGGCACAGGATCGAAATTCTGCGATCCCACGACGCGATTTTCCGCTCCAGGGATTTCGTGGCCGGAGCGATTTTCTTCTGCTACAACGACTACCGCACTCACGTCGGGTATAGCGGCCTGGGCGCGCTGAAGCAAAATGTGCACGGTGTCGTGAATCTATGCGGCGCGCAAAAAGCTTCTTATGATGTCTTGCGACGGGAATCGAGTCCGGTCGACTCGTTAACCGTGGAAAACCACTTAAATGCCTTCAAACTCGGGCTAAAGACACGGTATGACGTCCCGATGTACAGGCTTCGGGGCTATAAGCTCAGGGGAACTTTTTATGGCGCAGGCGAAATCCCGCTGGAACGCCAGGAGGTAGACCTTCCGGAAATCGCTGCCGGAGCAGAGACTACCGCTGCGTTGAACTTCAGTCAGGCCGGCGTACCGCAGCTGGTTAAATTTGAGGTATTGCGGCCCACTGGCTTTTCGGCCTATACCTACGACTGGAAACCATAATTCACTCTGACCATGCGCAAAATCATTGTCTTGTGTATTTGCTTTTTCCCTCTGCCACTTCATGCCGCGCAGCGGGAAAACCTCGCAGCCTGGTTCGTCGATTCCCTGGTCAAGGTTTTTCCTGACAGCTCAGCAAAAACATCAAAGTCTGGGGTGGCTCTGGAATCGGCCCGGAATGGGCACACCAGTCTGCAAGTTGCACTGCGTTCCGATTCACACCTTGTAGTCCAAGTGCGCGTCATCTCTCCACATTTGGAGAAGGCAACACTTAATGTCCGGGCATACCGAGTTGGTATTGTGAACGTGAACTCTCATCCTGCCGACACACCGGTCGACGAAGTGGTGCGTCCGGAACTGGGTCCATATCCCGATCCTTTGTTCCCACTAGAGAAAAATATCGCTCTAGAAGCATCCCAAACCCAGTCAGTCTGGCTTTCCGTCTATACACCGGAGGAAACGCGTCCAGGTATTTATCGAGGCGTGGTCCAGATCAACTCCGGGAAGCAGAAACTAAGGCTGCCCTTTCGCGTAGAAGTATTCGCAGCAACCGTGCCGAAAGAACAAAAGCTCTGGGTA